>NZ_BAAAMR010000057.1:0-69596 GCF_039529375.1 Actinomadura napierensis | reverse complement strand
CGACGCCGAAGGCGCCCTTGACTTTGGAGGGGCGGCCCCGTACGCCAGCGCCACCCCACCACACGAACACCCTTCCTACTAACAGCCGAACGACCTTTCTCCGAACGCCCGAAACCCGCCCCCAAATAGGATCCCCAACGGCTCAAGCTAAACCCGCCCACGGCCGAATCGGCCTCCGGAAACTTATTCGTCGTCCTGGTCCGAGGCTGTGGTCACGGATGTGATGTCGGGGAGTTCGCTCAGGACGGCGGTCAGGTCGGGGATCGAGCCCGGGCCCTCCAGCACGAGCGTCACCACCGCATTCCACGGACCGCGCCCGCGCCCTGCCGACGCCTCGTCTCGGTCGCGGTCTCGGCGTTCGTCGCGGGCGCGGTCGGAGTCGTCCGGGAGGAATTCGCGTTCGACGTTGGCTTCCAGGACGGCGAAGCCGCGTTGTGTGCATTCCACGAGCACTCGCCGCAGGGCGCCGCGGCCGTCGCGGTAGACCAGGCGGATGCGGGTCCGGTCGGCGGGGCGGAGGCGGTCGAGCGGGAGGCGGCGGGTGAGCGTGCTGAGGCCGTAGACGACCAGGAAGTGTCCGAGGGTGCCGGCGATCGCCAGCAGCCAGAGGCCGCCGCCGGCGGCCATGCCGACGGCCGCCGTCACCCAGACCACGGCGGCGGTCGTCAGGCCGCGGACGGCGTCGCGGCGGACGAAGATGAGGCCGCCGCCGATGAAGCCGATGCCGGAGACGATCTGCGCCGCGACCCGGGACGGGTCGAACGCGACGGGGCCGGGGGCGTGCTGAAAGCCGTACTTGCTGACCAGCATGAACAGCGCCGCGCCTACGCCGACGAGGGTGTGCGTGCGCAGGCCGGCGCTCTTGTTGCGCAGGCCCCTTTCCAGGCCGATGCATGCGGAGAGCACCAAGGCCAGCAGGAGTTCGCCGATCTGCAGGAGTCCCTGGCCTGCCACCGTTCCTCCTTGTCGGTGGCCGCCCCCGGGTAGCGCCCAGGGGGCGGCCGCAAGAGTCAGCGGGCGGTGGGGAAGGCCATGTCGCCTGCGGTGGACGCGGTCTGGGGCTCGGGCCAGCGGGACGTGATCGCCTTGGCGCGGGTGTAGAAGCGGACGCCTTCGGGCCCGTGGATGTGGGTGTCGCCGAACAGGGACGCCTTCCAGCCGCCGAAGGAGTAGAACGCCATCGGCACCGGGATGGGGACGTTGACGCCGACCATGCCGACGTGGACGGCGCGCTGGTAGCGGCGGGCGGCCTCGCCGGACGAGGTGAAGATGGCGGTGCCGTTGCCGTGCGGGTTGGCGTTGACGAGGGCGATGGCGTCGTCGAGGGTGTCCGCCCGCAGGACGATCAGGACGGGTCCGAAGATCTCCTCCTGGTAGGCGGGCAGGTCGGTGGCGACGTGGTCGAGGAGGGAGGGGCCGGCGAAGTAGCCGGGGCCGGGGAGACCGCGGCCGTCGACGACGATCTCGGCTCCGGCGGCCTGCGCGGCGTCGACGTGGCCGGTGACGCGGGCGAGGGCGTCCGCGCTGATCAGCGGGCCCATCTCGGTGCCGGGGTCGGCGCCGGGGCCGACCTTGATGGCGCGGGCGCGGTCGGCGAGCCGGGCGACGAGGGGGTCGGGGGCCGCGCCGACGGCGACCGCGACGGAGATCGCCATGCAGCGCTGGCCGGCGGAGCCGTAGGCGGCGGCGGTGATCTGGTCGGCGGCGAGGTCGAGGTCGGCGTCGGGCAGGACGACCGCGTGGTTCTTGGCGCCGCCGAGGGCCTGGACGCGCTTGCCGGCGGCCGTCGCGGTCGCGTGGACGTGCCGGGCGACGGGGGTGGAGCCGACGAACGACACGGCCGCGACGTCCGGGTGCCGGATGAGGGCGTCGGCGGTCTCGCGGTCGCCGTTCAGGACGTTGAACACGCCGTCCGGCAGGCCCGCCTCGGCGTACAGGTCGGCGATCAGGGCGGATGCCGACGGGACGCGCTCGCTCGGCTTCAACACGAAGGTGTTCCCGCAGGCGATCGCGATGGGGTGCATCCACAGCGGAACCATGACGGGGAAGTTGAACGGGACGATCCCCGCGCACACACCCAGCGGCTGCCGGAAGGAGTACGCGTCGACGCCGGACGACACCTGGTCGGAGTACTCGCCCTTGAGCGCCTGCGGGATGCCGCAGGCGAACTCGACGACCTCGCGCCCGCGGACGATCTCGCCGCACGCGTCGTCCAGGACCTTGCCGTGCTCGGCGGTGACCAGCCGGGCCAGCTCGTCCTCGTGCCGTTCGAGCAGGTCGCGGAAGGCGAACATGATGCGGGCGCGGCGCGCCTGCGAGACGTCCTGCCAGCTCTCGAAGGCCCGGGCGGCGGCGGTGACGGCCGCGTCGACCTCGGGTGCGCGGCCGAGGACGACCTCGCCGACCGGCGTGCCGGCGGCCGGGTCGTGGACGGGCGCGGTGACGCTCCCACCGACCTGGACACCGCCGATCCGGTGCTGAATCAGGCTCATGGCTTCCTTTCAGAGATGGCGGCGCTGGGCCTGCTTGGCCTCGGCGTAGCGGGCGCGGGCGTCGCGCGTCTCCGGGCGTCCGGAGACCTCGGCGACGGGGACGTCCCACCAGGCGTCGCTGCCGGGGGCGGGGGCGAGCGGGTCGGTCTCGACGTGCACGACCGTGGTGCGGGGCGAGGCGATCGCCTTGCGGAGCGCGGCGCGCAGCTCCTCGGTGCCGGACGCGCGCAGGACGTCGGCGCCGAGGCTGGCGGCGTTGGCGGCGAGGTCGACGGGGATGGGGTCGCCGTCGAGGCCGGTGCCGGTGCGGACGCGGTGCCGGGTGCCGAACCGGGCGGCGCCGACGCTCTCGGACAGGTTGCCGATCGAGGCGTACCCGTGGTTCTGGACGAGGATGACGACGAGCTTGATCCCTTCGGCGACGGCCGTGGTCAGCTCCTGCGCCATCATCAGGTACGAGCCGTCGCCGACCATGACGAAGACCTCGCGGGACGGGTCGGCCATCTTCACGCCGAGCCCGCCGGCGATCTCGTAGCCCATGCACGAGTAGCCGTATTCGACGTGGTAGCCCTTGCGGTCGCGGGTGCGCCAGAGGCGGTGCAGGTCGCCGGGCATCGATCCGGCGGCGCAGACCACGACGTCCCTCGGCCCGGATTCCTCGTTGACGATGCCGAGGACCCGCGACTGTGCGGGAAGGACGCCGTTGTCGAACCCGTAGGCGCCGTCGACGACGGCGTTCCACCGCGCGGTCAGCGAGCGCGCGTTCTCGCGATGGCCGGACGGGACCGTCCAGCCGTCGAGCGCCCCGGTCAGCGCCGCGAGCGCCTCACGGGCGTCGGCGACGACGGTGGCGCCGCCGAGCTTGAACGCGTCGGACCGCGCGACGTTGATGTTGACGAACCGCACGCGCGGGTCGGCGAACAGGCTGTGGGACGCGGTGGTGAAGTCGCTGTAGCGGGTGCCGATCCCGACGACGACGTCGGCGTCGCGGGCGAGCGCGTTGGCGGCGGTCGAGCCGGTGGCGCCGATCGCGCCGACGGCGGACGGGTGGTCCCAGGGCAGCGACCCCTTGCCGGCCTGCGTCTCCGCGACCGGGGTGCCGGTGCTCTCGGCGAACGCGGCCAGCTCGCCGGTCGCGCCGGAGTAGATGACCCCGCCGCCCGCGACGATCAGCGGGCGTTCCGCCGCCCGCAGCGCCGCGCACGCGTCCTCCAGGTCGCGGGCCTCCGGCAGCGGGCGCGGGATGCGCCACACCCGCCGCGCGAACAGCTCCTCCGGCCAGTCGTACGCCTCGGCTTGCACGTCCTGCGGAAGCGACAGCGTGACCGCGCCCGTTTCCACCGGATCGGTGAGGACGCGCATCGCCGCCATCAGCGCGCTGGGCAGCTGCTCGGGACGGTTGATGCGGTCCCAGTACTTCGACACCGGCTTGAAGCAGTCGTTGACCGAAATGTCGTGCGACCGCGAGTCTTCGAGCTCCTGCAAGACGGGGTTGGCGACGCGTCCAGCGAAGATGTCCCCGGGTAGCAGCAAAACCGGCAGCCGGTTAATGGTCGCCAGCGCCGCACCCGTGACCATGTTCGTCGCGCCCGGCCCGATGGACGTCGTGCACGCGAATGTCGACAGCCGGTCGTTCATCCGCGCAAAGCCCGACGCGGTGTGCACCATGGCCTGCTCGTTACGGGCCATGTAGTACGGCATCTCCTCGCCGTACTCCAGCAGCGCCTGCCCGATGCCCGCGACGTTCCCGTGCCCGAAGATGCCGAAGCATCCCGGAAAGAAGCGCTGCTCCTCGCCGTCCCGCTCCGACCACTGCGCCGCCAGGAAGCGCACCAGCGCCTGCCCGACCGTCAACCTCATCGCCTTCTCCTTCACCGTGCCCCCTCACCGTTCACAAGGCGTCCACCGCCGCGTCGACCGCTCCCGCGACGTCGCCGTCCTTCGGGTACAGCAGCGACCGCCCGACGACCAGCCCGCGCACGGTCGGCAGCCGAAGCGCCCGCCGCCATCCGTTCAGCGCGGCGCGCGGGTCGTCAGCGACCTCGCCGCCGAGCAGCAGCGCGGGCAGCGTCGAGGCGGCCATCACTCGCTCCATGTCCGGGACGACCGGGACCTTCAGCCAGGTCCGCGCCGACGTCGTGCCGAGCGCGGACGCGATCGAGATCGCGCGGATCATCGCCTCGGTGGTCAGCACGTTGCGGACGCGGCCGTCGACGCGATGCGAGATGAACGGCTCGACCATCGCCATCAGCCCGCGCCCGGCGAGCGCGGACACCGCCCGCGCGCACCCTTCGAGGGTGTCGGCGGTGGCGGGGTCGGCGTCGTCCACGCGCAGCAGCACCTTGCCGCCGTCCAGGCCGGACGCCGCGATCGCGTCCGCGTCGTAGGCGGTGAACCGGTCGTCGATCTCGAAGGACGCGCCGGCCAGGCCGCCGCGGTTCATCGAGCCGATCACGACCTTGCCGTCCAGGACGCCGAGGAGCAGCAGGTCGTCGATGACGTCGGGCGCGGCCAGCACGCCGTCCACGCCGGGGCGTTCCAGCGCGGTGCAGAGCCGGTCGAGCAGCTCGCCGCGGTCGGCCATGGCGAGCGGGTCGCCGGCGGCGGCCAGCGCGCCGCGCGCCGGATGGTCGGCGGCCACGATCATCAGCCGGCCGGTCGCGCCGAGCAGCGCGGGGCGCCGGGCCCGGCGCGCCGCCGCCTCGGCGAGGGCGTCCGGCCGCAGCACCCGGGTCTCGGTCAGCGCCGCGATCCGGGCGCGGGCGGGCGACGCCGTCTGCGTGTCCACGCTCATGCCGGCACCCCGTCCAGCAGCGCCTCGACCTCGCCGTACTCCGGCATGGCCGCCGCGCAGGCGAGTCGCGACGCGACGACCGCGCCCGCGGCGTTGGCGAACGCGATGGTCCGCGGCAGGTCCCAGCCCGCCAGCAGCCCGTGGCAGAGCGCACCGCCGAACGCGTCGCCCGCGCCGAGGCCGTTGACGACCTCGACCGGCACCGGCGGGGCTTCGGCGACCTCGCCGTCCGCGCCGACCGCGAGCACGCCGCCCGGCCCCCGCTTGACGACGGCGAGCCGGACGCCCCGGTCGAGGAGGGCCCGCGCGGCCCGCATCGGGTCGGACTCGCCGACGGCGACCTCGCACTCGGCGAGGTTCCCGACGGCGACCGTGGCGTGTTCGAGGGCCTCGCCCGCCCACCGCGACGCCTCGGCCGCCGACTCCCAGAACATCGGCCGGTGGTCGAGGTCGAGGACGGTCAGCGCGGCGCGCGGCCGTGCCCCGAGGGCGGCGAGCGTCGCCGTCCGGGACGGTTCGCCGCACAGCCCGGTCACCGTGGTCCACAGCAGCCCGGCGGTCCCGATCGCGGCGAGGTCCAGCTCGCCGGCGCGGATCTCCAGGTCGGGCGCCTTGGGGAAGCGGTAGAAGTACAGCGGGAAGTCGTCGGGCGGGAACAGCTCGCAGAACGTGACCGGGGTCGGCAGGCCGGGGACGTCCGCGACGAACCGGGCGTCGACCCCGTACTCGGCGAGCGCGCGGCGGACGAACCGGCCGAACGGGTCGGCGCCGGTCCGGGTGATCACCGCGGCGCGCCGCCCGTACCGGGCCGCCGCGACCGCGACGTTGGTGGCGCTGCCGCCGAGGAACCGGCCGAAGCTCTCGACCTCGTCCAGGGGGACGCCGGACCGCAGCGGGTACAGGTCGACCCCGACCCGGCCCATGGTGATGACGTCGAGGGACGCCGGTGCGGCGGTCATGCCGGGATCCCGGCGAGGAAGTCCAGGCACGCGCGCACGTCCGCCACCGGGCCGGCGCCTTCCTCGGGCTCGCGGTCGAGGATGGTGTCCTGTTCGAGGACGTACCAGCCGTCGTAACCGGCGCCTTCCAGGGAGCCGATAATGCCGGCGATGTCGATGTCGCCGCCGCCGAGGGGCCGGTAGATGCCCTTGCGGACGGCGTCGGTGTAGGCGATCCGGCCGGCCTGCACGTCGCCGGCGAGCCCGGCGTCCACGTCCTTCAGGTGGACGTGCGCGATGCGCTCCGGGACGCGCGCGGCCAGCTCGCCGGGGTCGACGCCGCCGATGAGCAGGTGCCCGGTGTCCAGGCAGAGCGGGACGCCGGAGCCGTCCAGCACCCGCTGGACTTCGTCGGACCGTTCCACCATCGTGCCCACATGGGGATGCAGCACCGCGCGGACACCGGACTCGGCGGCGAGCGCGGCGATCCGGTCGAGGTTGGCCAGCAGCGCCGCCCAGCCGGCGGCGTCGAGCGCCGGGCGCTCGTCGTAGCCGTCCAGCCCGTGCACGGCGGCGAGGACGAGCGTCGTGCCGTCCGCGGGGGCGGCCGGATTGGAACGTTCCACATCGAATCCGGAGAGGGTCCGCCGAACCTCGGGCAGCGGGTCGCGGTCCGGGTCGTGCAGCACGACCGGCGCGAACCCGCCGAGCGGGCGCAGCCCGTGGGAGGCCAGCAGGTCCGCGCGCTCGGCGGCACCGGCGGGCAGGAAGCCGTCCGGCCCGAACTCGGTGGCGGCGAGACCGAGGGCGCCCATCTCCGCCAGCACCCGCGCGGGCGCCATCTGGTGCCCCCAGCCGGGGACCTCGCACACCCCCCAGGAGATCGGCGCTCCCGCGACGCGGTCTTTGATCATCGGCACTCCATCCCGGTGAAAGGCGACGCCGGCGCCGCGGCCGGCCCCGCCGAGTCTGCTGAAGCCGGCCGCGGCATGTCAAGAGTTTGTCCTGACATTATGAGGTAAGGAGGTTCGGCCCAATCGCGGAGTATCATCCGTTCCGGAGCCCGCGAAAGACCGGGACCGGAGGGAGCCCGCGTGTACCGACCGCGCGTGATCGTGGACCGCAGCAGCCCCGTCCCGCTCTACTACCAGTTGGCGAGGCAGTTGGAGGCCGCGATCCAGGCCGGCGAGCTGGCACCGGGCACCCGGCTGGAGAACGAGCTGGAGATCGCCGAGCACTGCGGGCTGTCGCGGCCGACCGTCCGGCAGGCGATCCAGCACCTGGTCGACCGGGGCCTGTTGGTGCGCAAGCGGGGCGTCGGCACGCAGGTCGTGCTGCCGGAGATCCGCCGCCCCGTCGAGCTGACCAGCCTGCACGACGACCTGGCGGCGGCCGGCAAGGAGCCGCACACCGAGGTGCTGGAGTTCGGCCCGGTGCCCGCGGACGACCGGGTCGCGAAGCAGCTGGGCGTCGCGGCGGGCGACACCGTCCTGCGGATGCGCCGGGCCCGGTACACCGGCGGCGAGCCGCTCGCCCTGCTCACCAACTACCTGCCCGACGGCCTGCTCGCCGTCACCGCCGACGACCTGACCCGGCACGGCCTGTACGAACTGCTGCGCGCGAGCGGCGTCAACCTGCGGATCGCCAACCAGTCCATCGGCGCGCGGCGCGCCACGGCGGAGGAGGCGCGGCTGCTGGACGAGCGGCGCGGCGTCCCGATGCTGACCATGACCCGCACCGCCTACGACGACAAGGGCACCGCGATCGAGTACGGCTGCCACGTCTACCGGGCGAGCCGCTACTCCTACGCGCTGACGCTCGTCGAACGCTGACCCGCCCGGATCGCCGGAGACCTCCTGATCTATTAGAGCGCTCTATTGAATTAGAGCGCTCTAACGCTTACGGTACAGGGCAATCCCCCCACGAGCGCACCGGAGGAGAACCCGATGCCCTTCGCCCAGTTCCATCCCCACCGGCCCCGCCTCGCCGCCGCCGCGGTGACCGCCGCGCTGGCCGCCGCCGTCCTGTCGGCCGCCCCGGCGTCCGCCGACGGCGACGAGCTCGCCCAGGTCCACGCCCGCCTGGAGACCCCGGCCGTCTTCGACGACGACGCGGGCGGCAACGCCAACGCCGACGACCCCGCGATCTGGAACCACCCGAGCGACCACGACGGCGACCTCGTCATCACCACCCTCAAGCAGGCCGGCCTGGCGGTGTACGACGCGTCCGGGCACGAGCTCCAGCGGCTCGCCGCGCCCGCGCCGCCCCGCGACGGCGACGAGCCGGGCCGGTTCAACAACGTCGACCTGATCTACGGCTTCCGCCTCGGCGGCCGGCCGGTCGACCTCGCCGTGGTCTCCGACCGGGGCCGCGACACCGTCCGCACCTACGCCATCGACCCGCGCGCCGCGCTGCGGCACCGCGCGCCGCTCACCGACGTCACCGACGCCGCCGCCCCGTTCGTGTTCTCCTCGTCGCTCGACCAGGTCAACGACCAGGAGACCGCGTACGGGATCGCGTCCTGGAAGGACGGGCACGGCGCCTCCTACGCGGCGCTCAGCCGCCGGCACACCCCGCGCGTCGGGATCGTCCGGCTGGAGGCGACGGGCACCGGCAAGGTCAGCTACAAGCACGTCCGGGACGTCGACCTGCCCGCGTCGTTCGCGCTGCCGGGCGGCGGCACCTGGACGCCGTGCGAGGACCCGGGCGAAGGCCCGCAGGTCGAGGGCATGGTCGCCGACGAGGAGCACGGCGTGCTGTACGCCGCGCAGGAGGACGTCGGCATCTGGCGGATCCCGCTGGACGGCGGCGCGCCCCGGCTCGTCGACAAGGTGAAGAACTTCGGCGTCCCCGCCACCTACAACCCCGAGACCGAGGAGTGCGAGGTCAGCGGCCCCGATCCCGGCGCGGGCGGAAAGCACATCACGGCCGACGCCGAGGGCCTCACGATCTACCGCAAGGACGACGGCGAGGGCTACCTGCTGGCCTCCAGCCAGGGCGACGACACCTTCGTCGTCTACGACCGCGAGGGCGCCAACCAGTACCTCGGCCACTTCCGCGTCGCGCCCGCCGGGGCCGTCGACGGCTCCGAGGAGTGCGACGGCGCGATGGTGACCAGCGCCCGCGTCGGCGACTTCAAGAACGGCCTGCTGGTCGTCCACGACGGCTTCAACGCACCGGACGAGACGGGCGCGGACGGCGAGGTCCGCACGAACACCAACTTCAAGTTCGTCGACTGGAAGGCCGTCGCCGACCCCCTCGACCTGGACATCACCCCAGGCGACTGGGACCCCCGCGACTGACCCGCTTCGTTGACTTGCGGCGAGTCGTCGTTATGAGCCCCCTCATAACGACGACTCGCCGCAAGTGAACGTGCGGGCGGCGGGCGGCTGGTTGGATCGGCTCAGCCCGCCGTCCGCTGTTTTGGAGATCCCGACCATGGCCCATCCGACCCTGGAAGACGTCGCCGCGCGCGCGGGGGTGTCCCGCGCGCTGGTGTCGCTGGTGATGCGCGGCTCGCCCAAGGTCGGCAAGGAGCGCCGCGAGGCCGTGCTGAAGGCGGCGGACGAGCTGGGCTACCGGCCCAACGTCATGGCGCGGGGCCTGGCGGCCGGACGCACCGGGATGGCCGGGGTGCTGGCCGCCGACCTGCACGATCCGCTGTTCGCGACGCTCCACGACGGGCTGGCGGAGGAGGCGGGGCGGCGCGGCGTCCGGCTGCTGCTGGTCGGCGGGGACGGGCGTCCGGCGCGCGAGCGGGCCGCGCTGGGCGAGCTGCTCGACCTACGGCTGGACGGGCTGCTGCTGGCCGGGCCGAGGATCGCGGCGGCGGAGATCGAGCGGGCCGCGGCCGGGACCCCCGTCACGGTGGCGGGGCGGTCGCTGCGCTCGGCCCGCGTCGACTGCGTGACCGGCGACGACGCGGCGGCGGTGAAGCTGGCCGTAGAGCATCTGGCGGGGCTCGGGCACCGCCGCGTCACCTGCATGGACCTCGGCCGCTCGCGCCTGGAGAAGGCGTTCCGAGCGGCCGTCGACGAGGCCGGGCTCACCGCCGTCCAGGACGTCCCGTGGCGGTCGCCCGGAGCCCCGACGGCCGTTCTCGCCCTCGGGGACATGACCGGGACGGCCGCACTGACCGCGCTCTACCGTGCCGGGCTCGACGTGCCCGGCGACGTCTCGCTGATCGTCCACGGCGACGCGCCCGGAGCGGCGGAAACGGGCGTGACCACGGTCGGGGCACCGCCCCGCGAGCTGGGCCGGCTGGCGATGGGCGCCCTGCTCGACCGGATCGGCGACAACGGGACCGGGGAGGGACGGCGCATCACCGTCCCTCCCGTCCTCACCGAACGCGCCACCACCAGGGCGCTCACACCATGACGCGCAACCCCGGCACCGCGAGCGAGATCGGCCCGGCGTAGACCTCGCGGGCGGCCCGCAGGGCGGCGAGCGGGTCGGCCCACGGCCGCAGATGCGTGAGGACGAGGTGCCCCGCGCCCGCCTCCCGCGCCAGCCCCGCCGCCTGCGCGGGCGTCAGGTGCGTCTCGGAGGCGCCCGGTGTGCGCACGGACGCCGCCGCCTCGCACAGCAGCACGTCCGTGCCCCGCGCGAGGTCGAGCAGCTCGCCGCACTCCCCGGAGTCGCCCGAGTAGGTGAGGCTGGCCCCGTCCGCCTCCACCCGCACAGCCACGCCCGGCACCGAATGGACGACCGGCGCCGTCGTGACGGTGAGCGGCCCGAACGGGCGCGGCTCGGCGGGCGGCGTGCGCCAGTCGAGCGCGCCCGCGTACGCCGGCGGCGCCGCCGGGTTCACGACGTGCGCGGACGTCCCGGCGGGCGCGGTGACGGGCAGCCGCTCCTCCGCGCCGCGCCGGTCCCGCAGGTAGGCGAGCGGGATCAGGTCCGAGTAGTGGTCGCGGTGCGGATGGCTGACCACGACGGCGTCGATCGCGCACGGGTCGGCGTAGCGCTGCAGCGGGCCGAGCGCGCCGGTGCCGAGGTCGAGCAGCAGCCGGAACCCCGCGTGCTCCACCAGGTAGCAGGAGCACGCGGCGTCCGGCCCCGGGACGGTGCCCGCGCAGCCGACGACGGTCAGGATCACGCCATGACCCGGTCGACCAGGTCGGCGACGGCGCCCGCCGCGCAGTCGGCGACCACGACGTTGGGGGGGGGGGGGGGGGGGGGGGGCGGCGACGGCGCGGACGCCGGGGTCCCCGTCGTCCTCGGCCGGGCCGAGCCCGGCGGCCTGGATCATGTCCAGGTCGTTGGGGTTGTCGCCGATGGCCGCGATGCGGTCCATCGGCACGCCGCGCAGCGCCGCCAGCTCACGCAGCGCCGTCCCCTTGGTGGCGCCCGCCGGGAGCACCTCCAGGTAGGTGGCCTCCGACCGGACGAGCGTGACGCCGGTCCCCGGATCGGCGGCGAACCCGGCGAGGGCCGTCTCCGCCGCGTCGACCAGCTCGGGCCGGTCGCAGATCAGCATCACCTTGATGATCTCGTCGAAGGGCAGCACGCCCCACGAGCCGATCCGCGCGAGGGTGATGCGGTCGCGGCGGGCGTACTCGGCCAGCGCCGCCGACTCCGAGCGCACGTGCGCGCGGCCGTCGCTGAACGCGACCGGCCACACCCCATCCGGCATCTCGTCGAACAGCAGCGTCAGCCGCGCCCAGGCCGCCGCGCTCAGGCACCGCCGGTACAGGACCGCGCCCGTGCCCAGGTCCACGATGCGGGCGCCGTTGTAGAGGATCGCCGGGGTCGCGAGGCCGAGCTCCCGGTAGTACGGCAGCGCGGACTCCTCGCTGCGCCCCGTCGCGACGACCACGCTGCCGCCCGCGCCGGTGAAGCGGCGCAGCGCGGCCAGGTTCGCCTCGACGATCCGCAGGTCGCGGCCGACGAGCGTGCCGTCGAGGTCGGTGACGATCCACTCGGCCGTCCGCACGCCGGTGGCGCTCACCGGCTGCCCGCCGGGGCGAGCCCGGCGATCTCCGACAGCACCGACCCGGCGAGGTCGAACCCGCTGACGCACGCGACGTAGCCGGGCGCGTCCCAGTCGTCCCCGCCCGGCTCCCCGCCGAGCGGCAGGTAGGTGCCGCCCGCCTGCCTGACCAGCAGCAGCCCGGCCGACACGTCCCACGCGTTGACGGACGTGCCGTACGCCGCGGCCGCCCAGCCCGCCGCGACGTGCGCCAGGCACAGCGCCGCGCTGCCCGGGCGCCGCACCGTCGCGAACGACTCGACGAGCCTGCCGTAGTTGCGCAGCGCCGCGTCGCCCGCCCGCTTCAGCTCCCGCGCGTTGGGGTAGCCGGTGACGATGACGCCGGTCCTGTCCTCCGCCGCGCCGACCGAGCGGATCGGCTCGCCGTTGCAGGTCGCGCCGCCGAGCGAGGCGGTGAACATGTCGTCGCGGACCGGGTCGTACACCACCCCGGCGACGACCTCGCCGCCCGCGACGGCCGCGATCGAGGTGCAGAAGAACGGCAGGCCGGCGGCGAAGTTCGCCGTCCCGTCGATCGGGTCGACGTACCAGCGGACGTCCCCCTCCTCGCCTCGGACACCGCCCTCCTCACCGACGACGACGCTGCCGGGCGTGTGCTCGGCGAGCACCTCGCGGATCGTCTCCTCGGCGGCGCGGTCGTGCTCGGTGACCGGGTCGTGGAAGTCGCGCTTCACCGCGACCTCGGGGCGCGATCGGAACGCTCCGCGCAGCCGGTCGCCGGTCGCGCGCGCCGCGGTCTCGGCGATCCGCGCCAGCTCCGCCGACTCGGGCGCACCGATGCCCTTGCTGTTCATTCGTCTCCTTCGACAGCGTTGGTGAGCAGGTCCAGCAGCCCGTGGCCGTCGTCCACGACGGCGTCGGGGCGGTAGCGGACCTCGTACGGGACGTCGTAGGTGCCCTTGGCGACCATCAGCACGTTGCCACCGACGCCGGCGCGGTGCCCGCACACCACGTCCCGGTCGAAGTTGTCGCCGACGTACCAGGCGTCCTCGGGCTCGACGCCGAGCGCGCGCGTGGCGATCCAGATCATCTCCGGGTTGGGCTTGCGGACGCCGGCCTCGTCGCTGTAGACCTCGATCGCCAGCTTCCCGGCCAGGCCCGTCGCCTCGGTGTAGTCCCGGTGCACCGCCCCGGACAGGGCGTTGCTGACGATCCCGCACGGGATGCCGAGCGCGGCGGCGCCGTCCAGCAGCTCGGGGATGCCGGGACGGGTGCGTCGGTCCTGCCGCAGCTCCCCCATCCGCTTGCACAGCGGGGTGGCGTGCGCGACGACGAGCTGCCGCGCGGACGCGGGCCAGTCCGCGGCGACGTAGTCGCCCCAGAACCCGGTGTGCGTCATCTCCGGCGGCGCGTAGGGCCGCGACATCGCGTCCTTCCAGCACTTGTCGGCGGCGGCGCCCGCCTTGATGTCGGTCTCGACGGCGGCGGCGTCGAGGTCGTGGCAGCCCGCGCGGGTCAGCAGCGCGTGCACCTCCTTGGCGAGCGCCGCCGACCAGCCCGGGCGCCGGGACGTCTCGACGAGCACGCCGCCGAAGTCCAGCAGCAGCGCCCGCGGCCTGCGCATCGTCCGGTCGGAGAGGCGGTGGTCCGCGCTCACGAGGCGGCCCCGCTGACCGGTGCGGCGGCCTCGTCCCAGGCCGCGATCCGGATGCCGTCCTCGCCGAACAGGTGCAGGTGCTCGGGGCGCGCCCAGCAGCGCACCGCGTCGCCCGGCCCCGCGCCCGGGTCCTCGTGCGTGATCGCGAACAGCCGGGCGTCGTGCGCGCGCAGCCCGACGGTCCAGCTCGGTCCCGTCGGCAGGACGGTCTCGATGACGGCGTCCTCCGACCAGGCGGTGTCCGGTACCGCGCCGCCGGGCGGCGCCAGCCGCAGCACCTCGGGACGGACGCCGAAGCAGCCGACCGCGCCGAAGTCGCCGCGCTTCTCGGCGAACCGCTGCAGCGACGAGGCGAGCCCCGCCTGCTCGCCGGGCACCATGTTCATCGGCGGGCTCCCGACGAACTCGGCGACGAACCGGTTCGCGGGCCGCTCGTACATCTCCATCGGCGGCGCGACCTGCTGCAGCTCGCCGTCGCACATCACCGCGATGTGCGTGGCCATCGTCATGGCCTCCATCTGGTCGTGGGTGACGAACACGACGGTCGCGCCCGTCTCGTCGTGGATGCGCTTCAGCTCGGTGCGCATCTCCAGCCGCAGCCGCGCGTCCAGGTTCGACAGCGGCTCGTCCAGCAGCAGGACGTCGGGGTCGACGGCGAGCATGCGGGCGAGCGCGACGCGCTGCTGCTGCCCGCCGGACAGCTGCGAGGGGTAGCGGTCCGCGCACTCGGCCACCTGGACCTTCTCCAGGGCCTCCATCGCGCGGGCCTTGCGCCGCTCCGCCGGGACCTTGCGCATCCGCAGCCCGAACTCGGTGTTGCCGCGCACCGTGAGGTGCGGCCAGAGCGCGTAGTTCTGGAAGACGAGCCCCATGTCGCGCTTCTCCGGCGGGACGTAGACGCCCTTCTCCACCGAGTCGAGCACCCGCTTCCCCACGGTGATCTCACCGAGGGTCGGCTGCTCCAGCCCGGCGATCATCCGCAGCGTGGTCGTCTTCCCGCACCCGGACGGCCCGAGCAGGCAGGTGAACGAGCCGTCGGGGATGGTGAGGTCGAGGTCCTTCACCGCCGCGTGCCCGCTGACGTAGTTCTTGACCACTCCGCTGAGCGTGATGGTCGGCATTGATCAACCTCCGATGCCCGAGGCCAGGCTGCTCTTGGTGAGCCGCTGGGCCAGGTAGGTCATGGTGAACGAGACCAGCGCGATGACGAGCACGACGCCGTTGGCGAGCTGGGTGTAGCCGTAGTCGACCAGCCCGATCGACAGCGTGGTCAGCAGCTGGGTGCCCGAGGTGGTCAGCATGATCACGATGCTGAGCTCCTTCAGGCCGGAGATGAACGGCAGCACCACGCCGGTGACCAGCGCGCCGCGCTGGATCGGGATGATGATCCGCAGCATCCGGGTCGGCCACCGAGCGCCGCTGATCTGCGCCGCCTCCTCCGGTTCCCGGCCGAGCTGCATCATCGCCGCGATCCCCGACCGGGACGAGTACGGCAGGTGCGTGATCACCAGGACGAGGACGAGCAGCGTGATCGTCCCGTACAGGGCGGGGACCGGGCCGCGCCGCACCGCGAACAGCGACAGGCAGGCGGCGGCGAACGCGATGCCGGGCACGAGGTAGGGCAGGAACGACACCTGCCGCAGGAACGTCGAGACCCGGCTGCCGTCGCTGCGCACCACCACGTACCCGATCAGCAGGCCGAGCAGCCCGCAGACCAGGGACGCCAGGCCGACGATGCGCAGGCTGTTCCAGGCCGCCTCCCACAGCTCGCTGCCGCGCAGCACCCCGTGCGGGAACCCGACCGCGCCGGGGATGTCGGTGCCGAACCAGTACTTGAGCGTGAAGTTGTCCGCGCTGAACACGCCGGGCGTCTTGGTGATCGTGGACAGCAGCAGCGTCAGCACCGGGATGACGACGCTCGCCGCGAACACGGCCATGCCGATCGTGAAGGCCGGCCAGCGCCAGCCGCGCAGGTCGCCGCGCCGGTCCATGGCGCCCTTGCCGCCGACGGTGACGAACCGGCGCTGCTCGCGGACGAGCCGGGTGTCGATGAGCACCACCATCACGCCGACCAGGACGATCACGCCCGCGAGCGTGGACGCGACGCCCGTGCTGCGGTCGCGGATCGCGTGGTAGAGGCTGGTCGACAGCACGTTGTAGTCGCTGGGCAGCCCGAGGATGTACGGGGTGCCGAACGTGCCGAGGACGCGTCCGAGGACGAGCAGCACCGCCGACGACAGCGCCGGCATCATCAGCGGCAGCGTGATGCGGCGCATGACCGTCTTCCCGCCGGCGCCGAGGATGCGCGCCGAGTCCTCCAGCTGCGAGTCGATGCGGCGCAGCGCGTTACCGAACAGCAGCAGCACGAACGGGTAGTAGTGCAGGCCCAGCGTCACGATGATCGGCAACGGCCCGTACGCGAGCCAGTCGGGGGTGTGGATGCCGGCGCCCTGCAGGTAGCCGACCTGCCCGCCGGACCCCTCGTTCTTGAACAGCGTCAGCCACGCCAGCGCGAACGTCCAGGACGGCAGCATGTACGGCACGACGAGCGCGGCGGCCAGGAACTTGCGTCCCGGCACGTTCGTCCGCGTCACCAGCCACGCCATGGAGCCGCCGACCACCAGCGCGAACACGATGACGCCGACCGCGACGAACAGCGTGTGCCACAGCGGCTCCCAGAACAGCAGCTTGCTGACGGGCGAGCGGAACACCCGCCACAGGTAGTAGCTCGTCCAGGAGCCGGGGGCCTGGCCGGAGCGCTCCTCGTCCCCGTACTGGACGCGGCCCGCGTCGGAGATCACCGACACCAGCGGCGCGATGACCAGATACAGCAGGACGAGGCTCATCAGGATGCCGAGCAGCACGGTGGGATCGCGCAGCAGCACGCGGGCCCGGTAGAGCACGCGCCGGCCACGTGACGCCGGCCGTGCGGGGGCGGCGACCGCCATGGAAGGTTCCTCCGGGGTGAGGGGCCCGGCGGGCCGCCGCTCGCGGCCCGCCGGACAGGGGAATTAGTGGTGGTTCAGACGCCAGAAGTCCTTGATGTCCTGGCGCGCGCGGAAGTCGGCGATCAGCCGGCTCGCCGAGAACTGGTACAGCTGCGTGTTCCAGTCGCCGAGCCCGGGCGGGTTGTTCTTGCTGACGCCGACCTCGTCGTTACCGGACACCCCGCCGGCGTGGGCCTCCAGGTCGAAGCCCTCCTTCTCCATCGCGAAGTGCACGAAGAGCTTGGCGGCGTTCGGGTGCTTGGAGCCGGTCGCGATCGTGGCGAACTTGGGGTAGGCGAACCCGACCCACGGGTTCAGGCCCTCGCAGACCTTCATCTGGTAGCCCTTCTCCTCCACGTCGCGGAACTTGGCGATGGAGAGCAGGCCGATGCGCTGCTGGGTCTGGTTGGGCGCGGCGACCCCGGCCGCGACGTCCTCGTCCTCGGTGGTCAGCACCGGTGAGTTCTGCGCGAACCGCTTCACCCACTCGTGCGCCGGGTCGTCCTCCGACGGCTTGAGCTTGCCCTTGCCGAGCTGCTCGTAGGCGGCGGTGAGCTTGTCGCCGCCCTGCTGGGACATCTGCGTGAACCACTGGGTGAAGACCTCCTTGCCCAGCGGGTCCTGCAGCATCACCTTGCCCTTCCACTTGGGGTCGGTGAGGTCCCAGATGTTCTTCACCGGGCAGCCCTGCGGGCTCAGCTTCGGGCTGTAGGCGAACACGTACGCCTTGGAGATCATCATCAGCGGGTTGCGGTTCGCCTCGCCGATGTGGGACGCGAGGTCCGGCGGGATCCACGTCTTGACGATCTGCTGCGGGAGCAGCTGGCCGACCAGCATCGGGCCGTCCTCGAACAGGCTGACGTCGATCGTGACGTTCTTGGCCTGCGCCTCCCGGGTCATCTTCTCGGCGGTGTCGGCGGCCTTGGACTTCATGCCCTCGGCCTTGATGCCGTACTTCTTGGTGAACGCCTCCGCCATGTCCTTGACGTCGCCGCTGCCGTCGTAGGCGAGCACGCTGCCCTCCTTCTTGGCGGCGGCGACGAGCGCGTCCAGGTCGAACGACGCGGCGTCCTCCACGGTCACCGACGGCAGCGGCGTCCCCTTGGCGCCGGCCTCCCCGCTGGTGGACGGCGCGCAGGCGCTGAGCAGCGCGGTGACGACGGCGACCGCCGCCGCGGCACCGGCCCGGGCACGGCGCCCGGTGGGAATGGTGCGGATCATGTGAGCTCTCTCCTCGGTGTGCATCCGCGGGCCCCCGAGCCTGCGGCTCTCTCATGCGGTGACGCGGGGTCGTTCATGAAGCGGGGTCAGTGACTGCGTTTCAACATCGCGTCGGACAGGGCGTCCGCCGCCTCGCCGAGGCGCCGGCCGACCGCGTCCAGCCGGGCGAGCAGCTCCCGCCCGCGCAGGACGTCGATGCCGAGCGGGCCGGCGAACAGGCGGGCCAACTCGGCCTGCCTGGTCTCCCGGACCCGGTTGCGGGCCTTGCGCGCGCCCAGTGCCGCGATGGTGACGGCGGCGGGCTCGGCGAGGACCTTCCGGACGGCGCCGTCGAGGGCGGTCAGCCCGTCGAGCACCGCGTCCAGCGGAGCGAGGGTGAAGTCGAGTTCCGGCGGGCCGAACAGGTCGGCCTCCCGGACGAAGTCGCGCAGGTTGTCGAGGATGTCGTCGACGGACCGGGAGAGCCGGAACAGGTCCTCCCGGTCGATGGGGGTGGCCAGCACGTCGCCGAGCATCGCGGCGAGCGCGGCGCGCTCGGCGTCGCCCGCGTGCTCGATCTCGGCCATCCGGGCGCGCGCGCCGGCCGGGGCGAGGCGTCCGGCGGCCATCTCCCGGGCCAGCTCGGCGCCGTCGCGGACGGCGCGGATCTGCCGCCCGACCTGGTCGATCACCCGGTTCCCGGACCGGCCGCGCAGGTCGTCCCAGACGAGCCGGAAGCGGCGCGCGGGCCGCACGGCGGCGCTCACAGCGCCCTCGCCGCGAGGCCGCCGAGCCCGCCGGCGGCGAACGCCAGCGGCAGCGTGAACACCCACGCCGCGCCGATGCCGAGGACGTTCTGCCAGCGCACCCGGGACGCGCCCTCGCTGGCGGCGACGCCGACGACCCCGGCGGTCACCGACTGGGTCATGCTGACCGGCGCGCCCGCGAACGAGCTGGCCGTCACCGACGCGGCTGCCGCGGCCTCCGTGGACACCACGTGCAGCGGCCGGGCCAGGACCAGGCCGCGCCCGAGCCGCTCGCCGACGCGGTGCACCGCGCTGAGCGCGCCGGCGCAGAACACCACGGCGATCAGCAGCAGCATCAGCGGCGCGGGGTTGACGGGCCCGACCGCGCCGAGCCGCCGCGTCGCCACGACCTGGCGGGCGACGCTGACGACGGCGAGCATCTTCTGCCCGTCGTTGGCGGCGTAGGCGGCGCACTGGGCGCCGTAGGCGAGGACGTGGGCGGTGCGGACGGCGCGCGGCATGCCGGTGAAGGAGGGGACGCGCCGCGAGACGAGCCCGAGGCCGTAGCCGACGGCCGTCCCGACGAGCGGCGCCGCCGCGCCGATGAGCAGGACGGTCGCGAGGCCGCCCCAGGACACGTGCAGGCCCATGCCGAAGCAGGCGCCGCCGATGCCGCCGAGGATCGCCAGCGTCAGGCTGGTCGGCAGCCCCTTGCGGGACAGCAGCCCGACGACGGTGAGCGCGACGGTGATCCCGAGCAGGAACGCCACCGCGCCGCGCGGGTCGCCGAGGTCGGCGAGCCGCTCGGTGAAGGTGCGGGCGACGGCCGTCCCGACGAGCTGCGGGACCACGACGAGCGGCACCAGCACGAGCAGCATCAGCAGCGGCGCGGACGAGCGGGGGTAGCGGCCGCTCAGCCCGAGCAGCGCGGCGCCGTCGTTGACCCCGGTCACCCAGACGAAGGCCAGCGCGACGGCGGCGAACGCGACGGCCCAGATCATCGCAGCTCCGCGGGCCGGACGCGGCGTTCCTCGTGCAGCGACAGCGTGGCGGCCTCGGCGATGAGCAGCGCCTCCAGGGCCTCGTCGACGGTGCACGGGCTGTCCGCGTGCCCCCGCGCCACGTCTAGGAACGTTCCAATCTCGGCCGCGTAGGCGGGCTCGAACCGGTCCCAGAAGTTGCCCCACGCGTCCCCGGACGGCCAGTCGACGCCCGGCTCGGCCGACCGCAGCGCGGCCCGCTCGTCCAGCCCGACCACCCACGTCCCGGCGGTGCCGGACAGCTCCATCCGGACGTCGTAGCCCGCGCCGTTGTAGCGCGAGCCCTGCATCGTCGCGACGGTGCCGTCGTCCATCACCAGGACGGCCGCGCTGGTGTCGACGTCGCGGGCCGCCGCGAAGTAGTCGTCGCCCCGGTTGGCGCCGACCGCCGTGACCGACTCGACCTCGCGGCCGGTGACCCAGCGCAGGATGTCGAAGTCGTGGATGTGGCAGTCCCGGAAGATCCCGCCGGACGAGCGGACGTACTCGGCGGGCGGCGGCGCCGGGTCGGCGGTGACCAGGTGCACGCGGTGCAGGTCGCCGAGCCGGCCGTCCAGCACCGCCTGGCGGGCGGCGGCGTACCCGGCGTCGAAGCGGCGCTGGAAGCCGATGTGCACCGGCACGCCGGTCTTGGCGACGCGGTCCCGGACCTCCAGCGTCGTGCGCAGGTCGGGCGCGACGGGCTTTTCGCAGAACGCCGGCACGCCGGCCTCGCAGGCCCGGACGAGCAGGTCGGCGTGGGTCGAGGTGGGCGTCGCGATGAGCACCGCGTCCGGGCCGGCGGCGAGCACCGCGTCCGGGTCGGCGGCGCGGGCGCCGAGCGGGCCGGCGAGGGCCTCGGCCCGGCGCGCGTCGGCGTCGCCGATGACCAGCTCCTCCACCAGCGGGTGACCGCTCAGGAACCGGGCGTGCCAGGCCCCGATCCGTCCCGCGCCCAACAGTCCGACCCGCATGGTGTGCCTCCAATGGCCCGGTCGAGGAAGGACGACGTCACGTGTCGTTCAGAGGGCGTTCACCCTCTGTTCACCTGTTCGTCATCCATGTGTGGCTTGGGGCACATTTGTATCCGCAGCGCGGGAGCCAGTCAATACTTTGTTCTTACATATGGACGTACTGACTTGAGGTCATGACCCGCGCAATGGTCCGCTCCGGAGGGCTCCGGGGCGTCCCGCCCGGACCGCCACCAGGATCTTGACTGCGGTTGCGGAGAGGGTTACCGTCCGCGACGGGTTCACACGCCGACCCAGGCGGTGCGGAGGCCACGCGATGAAGCATGCGATCCGGCCGACCGGCGGAAACGTGGTGGGCATCGTCCCACCGGCACGTCCTCCGGCAACAGACGGGCAGGGGCCCCGCGACGTCCGCGGCGACGCGGCGCCGAGCCGCGCGGGCATGCTGGGCGAGGTGCGCAGGCACCTCGCCGGGGGCGGCGGCGCGCTGCTGGTCGGCCCCACCGGGATCGGGAAGTCCACGCTGGTCTCCGCGCTCGCCGACGAGTACGCCGCGGCCGGGCACCGGGTGTTCGCCTGCTGCCCCGCCGAGACCGAGCGGCACCTGCCGTTCCTCGGGCTCATCGACCTGGTCGCGCAGGGCGCCGACGAGGTCGTCGAGCGGCTGCCGGAGCCGGAGCGCCGCGCCCTGCGGTCCGCGCTGCTGCTGCACGACGTCCCGATCGGCGAGCGCGACCTGCTGTGCCTGCGGCTGGCCGTGCTGCACACGCTGCGGCTGCTGTGCGCCGACCGGCCCGGCCTCGTCCTGGTCGACGACGCGCAGTGGCTGGACAAGCCGACCGGGGAGCTGCTCGCCTTCGTCGCCCGGCGGGCCGGGCGGCTCGCGCCGCCGCTGCGGATGGTCGCCTCCGTCCGGGCGTCGTTCGGCGACCCGCGCGGCACCGGCGGGCAGTGGCGGGAGGCGGCCGGGCTGTGCCCGGCACCCGTGCTGACGGTGAAGGTGCCGCCGATGTCGGCGGCGGAGCTCGCGGCTTTACTCGCCGACCGGTTCGGCCGGTCCTGGCCACGCGCGCAGCTCGCGCGCATCCACCGGGTGAGCGGCGGGAACCCGTTCTTCGCCGTGGAGCTCGCGCGCAGCGTCGTCGAGAGCGGCGCGTGGGAAGAGGGCGGCCACCGGAGCGGCGCATGGGAGAAGGGCGGGCCCCGGGGCGGCGCGCTGCCGATCCCGCAGAGCCTGTCGGTGCTGATCCAGAAGCGGGTGAGCGCGCTGCCCCGCGGCACCCGCGAGACGCTGCTGATGGCGAGCGCGGCGAGCCGCCCGTCGGTCGAGCTGCTGCGCCGGGCGGGCGGCGCCGACCTCGCTGAGGCCGAGCGGCACGGCATCGTGGACGTGACCGCCGACGGCCAGATCCGGTTCACCCACCCGCTGCTGTCGGCCGTCATCTACGCCGAGGCGGAGGCCGCCGAGCGGAAGGCGGCGCACGCGGCGCTGTCGCAGGCCGTCCGCGATCCGGTCGAGCGGGCCCTGCACCTGGCGAAGCTGACGTCCGGGCGGGACCGGCGGATCGCCGGGACGCTGGAGGACGCCGCCGCCGTGGCGCGCCGCCGCGGCGGCCTGTCCACCGCGGCCCACCTGGGCGAGCTGGCCGCCGAGCACACCCCCGAGTCCGAGCGGGACGCCGAGGTCGGCCGGCGGCTGCGCGCCGCCGAGGACGCCGTCGCGGCGGGCGACTACGCGCTGGCCAGGCGGCTGGCCCATCTCGTCCTGGAGACCACGGCACGGCCGGCGGACCGGGTGCACGCGTGGATGGTCGTGATGGACTCCTCCGGCCAGGCGCTCGCCGAGGTGGAGGAGGTCTTCCCCCGGGCGATGGAGGACGCGCAGGGCGAGCCGGCGCTGCTCGCGCCGCTGCACTACCGGCTGAGCTGGCGGGCCTGGATGGTGCTCGGCTCGGCGGAGGCCGCGCTGGAGCACGCCCGCCGCTCCGCCGAGCTGGCCGCCCTCGCCGGGGACCGGGTGACGGAGCTGCTCGCGCTGACCAAGCAGGCGAACATCGAGTTCTTCCTCGGCCGGCCGGACGCCGAGCAGACGCTGCGCCGCGCGCTCGCCGACCCGCAGGAGCCGCAGGTGATGTGGCACCACAACGGGCCCATCTACCTCAAGCACCGGCACCACCTGCTGCACGACCGGCTGGAGGAGGCCCGCGCCGAGCTGCGCACGCTGATCTACGGCGTCCGCCAGCGCGGCGTCGTCGAGAGCCTGTGCCTCAGCCAGTTCTGCATGAGCCAGGTGGAGATCCACCGGGGCCGCTGCCGGCAGGCGCTCAGCCTGGCCCGGCAGAGCCTGGACCTGGCCGAGGACAGCGGGCTCAGCCAGGGTCCGTCCTGGTACGCGCTGGCGCTGGCGGAGGCCGCCGGCGGCGACCTCGACCGGGCGCTGGCCGCGGCGGAGCAGGCGCTCCAGCACAGCGAGAGCGACGGCGACCTGCTGTTCCTGCCGCGCGCGCTGCACGCCGAGGCGCAGGTGCGGCTCCAGTTCGGCGACGCCGCCGGCGCGGTGCGGATCCTGGACCGGGTCCGGCGGATGGAGAACGGGCAGGGCCTGGGCGATCCGGCGGTGCGCCGCTGGCACGCCGACCTCGCCGACGCGCTCGCCGGCGTCGGCCGCACACGGGAGGCGGCGGACGTGCTGGCCGAGGCGCGGGCGCAGGCGTCCCGGCTCGGGCGGCGCGGCGTGCTGGCCGTGCTGGAACGGTCGTCCGCGCTGGTCCGCGCGGCCGAGGGCGACCTCGGCGCGGGGCTGGACGGGCTCGTCCGCGCGGCCGAGCAGTTGCAGGCGCTCCCGTACCGGCTGGAGGAGGGCCGCGCCTGGCTGGAGCTGGGGGCGCTGCGCGCCCGCATGGGCGATGCGGGCGAGGCGCGCGCCGACCTGCTGCGCGCCCGCACGGTCTTCGCCCGGGCGCAGGCGCGCCCCTGGCTGAACCGGGTCCAGGCCGAGCTGCGGGCCCTCGACGACGGCGGGCCGGGCCGCGGCGAGTCCGGCGGGCGGCGCGCCGGCGCGGACCCGCTGGACGTCCTCACCGACATCGAGCGCAAAGTCGCCGTCCTGGTCGCCGAGGGCGCGACCAACCGGGAGATCGCGTCCCGGCTCTTCCTCAGCGTCAAGACCGTCGAGGCCGCCCTCACCCGGACGTTCCGCAAGCTGGGCGTCCGCTCCCGGGTGGACGTCGCGCGGGTCGCGGTGTCCGGCCGCTGACCTGCGACTTCCTCTCCTCTTTCGGGCCCGCTCCGGCGCCGTGCCGGGGGCATAGGGATATCCCTACGCGTGCGCCGTGAGGCTTCTGCAAACCCCCGTGTGTCCACAGACTCGCGCTTGTCCGTGATGCCCGTCTTGACGGAAATCGCACGGAAGGGAGCGCGCGCCCGACGGCGTCCGGACGTCCACCCCCGTCACCACGGGTTACCCGCTTCAGTGGTGAAAGGACGACCACCCCCATGTCCCAACGGACCATCGCGATCGTCTCATCGGCGGCCGCGCTGATCGCCCTCACCGGCGTCGCTGCCGCACCCGAGGCCGCCGCCGCCCCGCAGGCCAAGCCCGACCCCAAGGCTCAGCCCACCGGACCCGATTCCTTCTCCAAGGCCGGCTTCACGCTGAACCCCGCACCGCCCACGCGCGACAAGGCCGTCAAGAACGCGACGAAGGCCCTCGACGCCCACGGCAAGCGCGCGCACCGCGCGAGCGGGCAGAAGTTCAAGGTCCGGACGGTCGCCGTCAGCCGCGACGGCGCCGCCGACGTCCGCTTCGACCGGACCTACAAGGGACTCCCCGTCTACGGCGGGGACCTCATCGTCCACCTCGAACCGAACGGCTCCTACAAGACGCTGGAGACCGCGTCCGGAACCTCCGGCGCGATCCGCACCACGCCCGCCGTCAGTTCCCGCAACGCCGCCGCGCTCGCCCGCAAGCAGCTCAAGGGCACGGTGTCGGCGGTCTCCACGCCCAAGCTCGCGATCAGGATGGAAGGCCGCTCCGCCACGCTGGTCTGGGAGACCGTCGTGTCCGGCGTCAAGGCCGACCAGACGCCCAGCAAGCTGCACGTCATGGTCGACGCGCGCAAGGGCAGGGTCGTCCAGAGCAGCGACGAGATCGACACCATCGCTCCCGCCGGCACCCGGGCCGCCGCTCCCGCCGCGCCGACGACCGCGCTCACGACCGGCACCGGCCACGGCATCTACGTCGGGACGGTCAACCTCGACCTGACGCAGTCCGGCAGCACGTGGCAGATGAAGGACCCGTCGCACGGCAACGGGTACACCACCAACCTGAACCACGCCACGTCCGGCACCGGCACCATCTTCAGCAACACCACCGGCACGTTCGGCAACGGCTCCAACAGCGACCCCGCCTCCGCCGGCGTCGACGCCCACTACGGCGCCGCGATGACCTACGACTACTACAAGAACGTCCAGGGCCGCAGCGGCATCTTCGGTGACGGACGCGGCGTCCCGTCCCGCACCCACTACGGCAACGCCTACGTCAACGCGTTCTGGGACGGCACCCAGATGACCTACGGCGACGGCCAGGGCAACGCCCGGCCGCTGGTCGAGCTCGACGTCGCCGGCCACGAGATGAGCCACGGCGTCAGCGGCGCCCTCACCGGCTGGGAGGAGAACGGCGAGACCGGCGGGATGAACGAGGGCACCAGCGACATCTTCGGGACGATGGTGGAGTTCTACGCCGACAACCCGAACGACAAGCCCGACTACACCATGGGCGAGCTGATCAACATCAACGGCGACAACCAGCCGCTGCGCTGGATGTACCACCCGTCGCTCGACGGCAACTCGCCCGACTGCTACTCCAGCAGCAACGGCAGCCTGGACCCGCACTACTCGCTCGGCCCGCTCGCCCACTGGTTCTTCCTCGCCGCCGTCGGCAGCGGGGACCACGGGTACGGCAACAGCCCGACCTGCAACAACTCCACGGTCACGGGCATCGGCAACGACAAGGCCGGCAAGATCTGGTACAAGGCGCTGGCCTCGTACGCCAACAGCAACGAGAACTACGCGCAGGCCCGCACCGACTCGCTGAAGGCCGCGGCCGACCTGTACGGCACGCACTGCACCGAGTACAACACCGTCAACGCCGCGTGGGCGGCGGTCAGCGTCACCGGCTCCGACCCCGTCCCGGGCACCTGCCCCGGCCAGGGCGGCGGCCCCTCGGTCACCAGCCCCGGCGACCAGACCGGCACCGTCGGCCAGCCGGTCAGCGTGCAGGTCAAGGCCAGCGACCCCAACGGGCAGACGCTGTCCTACAGCGCGACCGGGCTGCCGGCCGGGCTGTCGATCAACGCGAGCAGCGGCGTGATCTCCGGCACCCCGACCACGGCGGGCACCAGCACCGTCACGGTCACCGCCAAGAACACCTCCGGCCAGACCGGCACGGCCACCTTCACCTGGACGGTCAACCCGCCCGGTGGCGGCAGCTGCTCCGCTCCCGGTGACAAGGTGTCCAACGGCGGGTTCGAGAGCGGCACCTCGCCCTGGACCACCACGTCCGGCGTCGTGTCCGCCAACGGCAGCGGCGAGAGCGCCCACTCCGGGACGCACTTCGCCTGGCTCAACGGCTACGGCCAGTCCCACACCGACTCGGCCACCCAGTCGGTGACGATCCCGGCCAACTGCAAGGCGACGCTCACGTTCTACCTGCACATCGACACCGACGAGTCGCCTGGCACCGCCTACGACAAGCTCACCGTCAAGGCCGGCGGCACCACCGTCGCGTCCTACTCCAACCTCGACGCCAACTCGGGCTACGCCCAGAAGAGCATCGACCTGTCCGCCTACGCGGGCAAGACCGTCACGCTCTCCTTCTCCGGCACGGAGGACGCCTACCTCCAGACCAGCTTCGTCATCGACGACGTGGCCGTGAACGCCGGCTGACGCCCCCTTCCCCGACCTGTCGCCGGTCCCCACCGCTGGGGGGCCGGCGACAGCCATGAGCAAGGAGCACCATGAACACCAGACTCCTGGCCGCCGCCGCCACCGCCGTGGCGACAGCGGCGGGCGGCCTCGTCGCGGCGGTCGCGCCCGCACAGGCCACCACGACCGACTGCTCCTCGGCCCAGGTCGTCTCGAACGGCGGGTTCGAGAGCGGCACCTCGCCGTGGACGACCTCGTCCGGCGTCGTATCCGCCAACGGCAGCGGCGAGAGCGCCCACTCCGGGACGCATTTCGCCTGGCTGGACGGCTACGGCTCGTCCCACACCGACACCGCGTCCCAGTCGGTGACGCTGCCCGCCGGCTGCAAGGCGACCCTGTCGTTCTACCTGCATGTCGACACCGACGAATCTCCGGGCACCGCCTACGACAAGCTCACCGCGAAGATGGGCGGCGACACCGTCGCCACCTACTCCAACCTCGACGCCAACTCCGGCTACGTGAAGAAGAGCTTCGACGCGTCGGCCTACGCGGGCAAGACCGTCACGCTGTCCTTCACCGGCGTCGAGGACTCCGGCGCCCAGACCAGCTTCGTTCTGGACGACGTCGCCCTCGACATCGCCGGCGGCGGCACGACGCCGCCACCCACCGGCGACGGCACGCGCACGCCCGACGCGCAGTCCTACACCGTCAACCTCACCAGCGACTCGTCCGGCGCGAACTGGCAGGGCCACGAGTCGGTCGCCTTCACCAACACCGACTCGGCCCCGCTATCGGAGGTCTACCTACGGCTGTGGGACAACGCCCACGGCAACTGCCCGTCCACCCCGATCACCGTCACCAACGTGACCGGCGGCACCGCCTCGTCCCTCACGGTCGACTGCACCGCCATGAAGATCACCCTGCCGAACCCGCTGCCGCAGGGGCAGAGCGCCACCGTCGCGTTCGACCTGGGCATCGCCGTCCCGTCCGGCGCCGACCGGTTCGGCCACGACGGGGCGTACAACTTCCTCGGCAACGCGCTGCCCGTCCTGGCCGTCCACGACGGCGACGGCTGGCACCTCGATCCGTACACCGACAACGGCGAGTCGTTCTACGGCCTGGCGAGCGACTACAAGGTGACGCTCGACCACCCCAGCTCCCTCGCCGTCCCCGCCACCGGCACCTCCGTCGACACCCCCGGCTCGTCCGGCCGGACGGTCACCACCGCGACCGCGACCCACGTCCGCGAGTTCGCCTGGGGCGCCGGCCCGTTCTCCAAGATCTCCGCCACCTCGCCGAACGGCGTCAAGGTGAACATGTACTGGGTGAGCGGCATCAGCCAGTCCAGCGCCCAGCAGATGCTGTCGCTCGCCACCGACGCGATCGACGCCCACTCCGGCCGCTTCGGCGCCTACCCGTACGGCGAGGTCGACGCCGTCCTCGACAACAACTTCTGGTTCGGCGGCATGGAGTACCCCGGCTTCGTCCTCGACCTCGTCAGCGACGTCGCCCTCCCCCATGAACTCGCCCACCAGTGGTGGTACGGCATCGTCGGCGACGACGAGTACAACCACCCCTGGCTGGACGAGGCGTTCGCCGACTACTCCACCGACCTCTACCGGGGCATCAGCGGCGCGGGCTGCTGGAACAGCGTCTCCTGGGCCTCCTCCGCAGAGAAGATCACCAACTCGATGGCCTACTGGGACGCGCACTCGTCCCGGTACTCCACCGTCGTCTACACCTACGGCAAGTGCGCCCTGCACGACCTGCAACGCCTGATCGGTGACTCCGCCATGGCGAACCTCCTCAAGACCTACGCCTCGAGCCACTGGTACGGCATCTCCACCACCGCCGAATTCAAAAAGGCCGCCCAGGCCGCCACCACGACCGACCTCACCTCGTTCTGGACCCAACACCGCATAGAAGGCTGACCCACCGACGAGGCGCACGGCGGGCCATGCCCCCGTGCGCCTCGTCACCGTCACTTGCACCCGTCCTTGGCATGCGCCTGCGCGGTGCACGAGGTCGTCCCGTGGCCCCGGTACTCGTGCTGCACCGGCGCCACAGGCGGATGCGCCTCCCGGTGCGCCGCCCACGCACCCCCCAGAAGCACGACGCCCAGCAGACCCTGCGTCACGGCGCTCACCCACCCGCGCCGCCCCCTGCCGAACCCCAGAAGCACCACGGCGACCGCCACACCGACGCCCGCGCACACCAGCGTCACGACCACGGCCTGATCCCACGCCGCCCCGTACGGGCTCTCATCGTCGTAGCCGCGCGCCCAGCCGTCCATGCCCGCCGAGAGCCACGCCCATCCGATCACCGGCACTTGAAGGACGATCAGCGAGACCGACACCAGCACGTCCGTCCCCCAGCCCGGCCCGCGCCGGAGCACGCCGCCACCGGCCGGTGTTCCCTGCGAAGCAGCCATACCGCCCAGTCTCGGCCGCCCCGCCCCCGCCCCCGCCCCACATGAGTACGACTACTCATTCACCGAGCCGACCAGCGCAGCTGACGCCCGGTCAGAGCGCGATGAGGCCCGCCATTGTCGGCTCGAACCCGCAGGCGTCCACGTAGAACGCCCGCAGGTCGTCCTCGAAGTCGACGTGCAACCACTCGCACCGCGCCGCCCGGGCGCCCCGGACAGCCGCGGCGACCAATCCGGCGCCGATCCCGAAACGGCGCAGGTCTCCCCTGACCACGGTGTCCAGGACGAAGGCATGAACCCCGCCGTCCCACGCGATGCTGACGAAGCCGACGAGTTCGCCTTCGCGCCGGGCACAGACCCAGCCGAGGCTGTGCCGGTGGACCTGCGCCAGCCAGTCGATGTCCAGGCCCCGATGACCGAAGCCCTCCGCGTGCAGCGCGTTGACGGCTGCGTTCTCGATCTCGCCCCGCCATTCATATGTAATCGCCATGAGGCGAGCGTAGGAATCGCGCCACCGGCGGGCCGGCCGCCTTCGGCCTTTCTGCCGGTCGGCGGCCCAATTCGTCTGGCGCAAGACCCACTTCGCTGCTTGAGTAAGACCCCCCCCCGTCGGGACGTGACGATCTGAGGAGTTCAAGGCATGACGACAGATGCCCTCGCCGAACCGGTTCCGGAGCCAGTCGGACGCGGGCAGCGAGTCCTTGATCTCCTGGACAAGGCCATCGACATCCAGAGCCCGCTGGTGCGCAAGAACATCGCCCGGGCCCGCCAGCGGAACCCCGATGCGACACCGGCACAGGTGATCCGCAATCTGGAGCGGATGTACGTCAGCACCCTGACCGGGTCGGGCGCCGCAGTCGGAGGAACCGCCGCCGCACCCGGCGTCGGCACGGGAGTCGCACTGGCGCTGACGGCGGGCGAGACCTTCTCATCTCTCGAGCTGAGCGTCCTCTTCGCGCTCTCGATCGCCGAGGTCCACGGTGTCCCCATCGACGAGATCGAGCGCCGCCGGACGATCGTCATGGGGATCATGCTCGGCGGGTCCGGCTCCGCCACCATCTCCAAGATCGCCGAGCGCACGGGGCAGCACTGGGGGCGTCAGGTCGTCGCCAAGGTGCCCGCCGAGACGTTGCGCCAGATCAACAAGGTCTTGGGGAGGCACTTCATCACGAAGTACGGGACCAAGCAGGGGATCATCGTTCTCGGCCGAGTGGCACCGTTCGGTATCGGCGCTGTGATCGGTGGTGGCGCCAACGCCGCCATGGCCGCTCTGACCGTGAAGGCCAGTCGTCGCGCTTTCGGCCCACCCCCGGAGTCATGGCCAGCCCAGACGGACAACATTCCGGCGACATCCGAGGCAGTCGCCGAGGAGCGCTAGTGTCCTGAGCACAGAGCGGTCGTGCGTCGCCCTTATCCGGCCGATCTGTCTGATGCCGAGTGGGACCTGATCGCCGGGTTGGTCCCGGCGGCCAAGCCGAGTGGCCGACCACCGGCGCACTCGCAGTAATAGATCATCAACGCGCTGATGTATTGGCTGCGGACGGGTTGCGCTGGGCGGCGGATCGAGGGCCGTGGGGACGGGTACTGGCCCACCCACGCGAATGCGATCGCGGTCTGCTCGGCCTTTGGCGGGGCCGGGAAGGTACCCGGGGTTCAATCGGCATCTGCGGGCTGACCAGGGCTACCGCGGCCAGGACCTCCGCCGGGGTAGCCGACCTGAAGGCAGAGGCAGGCTCCCCCTGCCTCTCCCTGCCGCGCCAACCCACAACACATCCACGTCCGCGTACTTGACCAACAAGTGTCCACAAAACAATTAATAAACTCGACCGCGCCAACCCGAGGTGTACCTAGCTATACCTATCCCCAGAGCAACATAATACGACCCCTTCCAAGTCGCGATCGTCGGCTACGCAGGGTATGCTTTACCTATGCAATCAGTGACGGTCGACTTTGAGGCGGCGTCCACCGCGCAATTGGTGGACGCGGTGTCGGCGATCGCCGCTGAACTCGCCCGGCGTGAAGCTCCGGAATCGGCGGCCGCGTGCCTGGAACTCACCGAGGCTCTGGCGGTCGCCTGCGATATTCAGGAAAGTGCACTGGCCGGTTTCATCCGCCGGGTTGATGTGACCGGGGAGCAGAAGCGGTGGGGGTTTCCGTCGACGCGGGCGTGGCTGCGGTCGCGGTTGGGGATGCGGGAGAACCGCACCACCGAACGCCTCATCCTCGCCCGGCAGCGGGATCGCCTCCCGCAGGTCGTCGAACGCCTCGCCGCCGGGGAGCTGTCGTACGGGTACGCCGCCACGGTCGCGCAGAGCGTGGCGCGGCTGGAGGACACCGACTGCGCTCAAGCCGAGACGACCCTGTTGCGTTTGGTCGATCAAGGCTTCTCGGCGGCGAAGGTGGGGGTGTTCGGGCGCCGTATCTGCGATGTGATCGCCGAGCGGGACGGCACCGAGGCTGCTCCTGGTGAGGACGTCAAGCGCGGGTACGCCAAGTCGTGGATCACCAGCACCGGTTCGTTGGACGGCGGCCGCTACATCAAGGGATGGCTGAACCCCGAGGACGCCGCCATCTGGGACGGAACCCTCGCCCCGCTGGCCAAGCCGGCCGGACCTGATGACCACCGCGATGTGGGAGAGCGGACAGCGGCGGCACTGTCGAGTGTGCTGTCGGGTGGGCACAAGGCCACCAAGGTCACCGTCATCTGCGACCTGGAGACTCTCACCGGTGGCAATGCTCCGGCCCGCCTCACCGACGGCACCCCGATCCCGGCTCCGCAGGCTCGCCGCATCGCGCTATCGGCCGGAGTGTCACCCCTGATCCTCGGACGCGGACACACGCCCCTGTACCTCGGCTACCGGGAACGGTTCGCCAGCGCCGCCCAACGGCAGGTACTCGAGACGCTGTACCCCACCTGCGCGGTCCGAGAGTGCGAGATCCCGGGGACGCTGTGCGAAGTCGACCACGTCAACGGCTGGGCCCTCGGCAACAGCCCCACCGACATCGACCAACTCGCCCTCACCTGCGGATGGCACAACCGCTTCAAACACACCACCCCACACCAGATCGGGATCACCAAAGACCCCGACGGGCAGTACATCTACCGGCTACTGCCACCACCGGGCGTCCGATCAAGAACCCGGACGGGTAGCGGGCCACCGGGCACGATCGGTCCACCCGACGCGGCCGACAACCGGGCCGCATAACCGCACCCCTACAACGCCGCTGCATCCCTCGACCGGTTCGCCCGAACCCATCCCGGATCTCGAGCGCACCCGGTGACCGCCGTTCGGCTCCTTCGAGTCCCGAACCCCGATGCCGCTCTCAACCCCTGGCGCATGTCGTCCCAGCTCAACGCAGTGCTGGTCGTCCGCTCCGCCGCTGTGGGTGCTCTTTGCGCCACTGCACGCTCATGCCTCGTGCTTGATCCGAGCGACGAGGCGCGTGAACTGCACGGATGTGAGGGTGAGGTGGCCGCCGTCCGGGTCCTTCGAGTCCCGAACCCCAATGCCGCCCCCTGGCGCAAGTCGTCCCAGCTCAACGCACTGTTCGTCGTTCGCGCCGCCGCTGTAGGAACTCTTGCGCCACTGGACAGTCATGTGTACCTCTCCAAGTACTGCCTGATGATCTCGCGAGAGGCTTCCTCGGAGGCAGCCTTCACGCCGATACGGTCGAACGTAATCGAAAGCTCCCGAACCTCGCCAGGCGTTTCGATCAAGCGACCGCCGTTCATCGCACCCGAGTATCCGACGTCCCGGTCCTCAAGGCCGATGATCTGCATCGAACCATCAACGCCCATGTACTCGCCCGACGTGAAGGGGACGATGCGGATGCTCACGTGCGGGAGGTCGGACAGCGCGAGGAGGTGCTCCAGCTGCTTCCTCATGACCTCCTTCCCTCCTGCTGGGCGCATCAGGACGGCCTCGTCGAGCACCGTCCAGCTGAGCAGCGCATCCCCCTTCTTCCAATAGGCCTGCTTCTTCGCGGTGCGGCGAGCCATGCTGGCATCGAGGTCCTTGAATTTGCTCGCCCTGACATACGCCCAGGTGTAGTCGTCCGTCTGGAACGCGAGGGGGATGACCTGGCCGTGGTAGCTCTTGATCGAGACGGCTTCCTCCTCGTACCTCTCGATCTGCTTTCCCCAGTCGGGGTCGTGGGCCATTCGGGCGAACCAGAGCAGAACCTGGAATAGGACGCCCGTTCCGTACGCATTGTCCAGCTTGCGCATTTGGTCGTCCTGGGGCCGTCGCCTTCCCGCCTCCATGTTGGAAACAGACGACCGGGCGAGCCCCATGATCTCCCCACACTGGGTGAGCGACAGCCCTTCCCGCTCGCGGAAGAACCGCATGCAGAAGGCCAGGAAGAACCACATAGAGATCTTGGGGTTGAGAGGCTTGCGGACCTTCGGCATCGCTTCTCCCTGTTTTCACTATGGGTGACTACAGGCAAACCATAAGTCAAGGGAGTGACCCTTGCCACAGGAAATCGGAAACCAAGGCAAGGACGGGGACGATGGTGATGACGGAGACGGGGGATTTGATCATTCCCCTGCTGGGGGCGCCGGCCACGGTGGGGCTCGCGCGCACTCTGGCGGACGCCTGGATACGCAAATGGGACTATTTTCATATTCTCGACGATGCACTTCTCATCGTCTCCGAACTCATCACGAACGCCGTCCACGAGACGCCCGCCCAGGAGATCCGCTTTCAGCTCAGCCGGGACGGGCACGGGATCATCATCGCCGTCTGGGACTCCGGCATCGGCACTCCTCATGCCAAGCCGCTGCGGCGGCTCACGCTCGAAGACCTCGATCTGTCCGAGGAGGCGTTCGACGACAACGGAGGCTGGGGGCTGCACATCGTCCAGGCGCTTTCGGTGCGGTGCGGTGCCACGGGGGACCCGGGCGGGGGCAAGTGGATCTGGGCTCGGATGGTCCCCTGACTTCCCCGTAGAGCGGCGCCCGGACGGGCGCCGCTCCTTCGGTGGGGGGTTGACGTGCGTTCGAGGGCGTGGGATAACGCTGTTACTATGGAAAAACAGCGTTATTGAGGACGGTATGGCTTCGAGTCCGTACGAGTTGGCCCAGCGGCAGGGGGACGCGGCGATCCGCACGTCGTTGCTGGACGCCGCCAGCCGGTTGCTGGCGGCCGAGGGGCCGGGGGCGCTGGCGCTGCGGCGGATCGCGGCCGAGGTCGGCTGCTCCACGACCGTCCTGTACCGGATGTTCGAGGGCAAGGCCGGGCTGGTCGAGGCGCTGTACGTGGAGGCCTTCCAGCGCTTCCGGCGGCGGCTGGCCGCGGTGCCGGAGCGGTCCGATCCGCTGGAGCACCTCGTCGAACTGGGACGCGCCTACCGCGAATACGCCCTGGCCGAACGCAACTACTACCGGCTGATGTTCGGCGAGCCCGTCCCGGGGTTCCGGCCGAGCGACGAGGCCCTGGTGCAGGCGGCGGCGACCTTCACCATCCTCGAGGACGCCGTTGCCGCGTTGGACGCCGCCGGGCTGCTCGCCGGCGGCGAACCGCGCCATGTCGCCGCGTCGCTGTGGGCCGCCATCCACGGCGTGGTCAGCCTCGAAATGGCCGGCCATCTGCCCGCCGACGCGGACGAGGTCTTCGAGGCCACGCTCGCCGCCATGGGAACCGGCCTGTTCCGGACCCCCTCGACCCGAGAGAAACGAGGCTGCTGATGTCCAACACGTTCCTGGAAGGGGTCCACACCCCCGTCACCGAGGAGACCACCGCCCACGACGTGCCCGTCACCGGACGCGTCCCCGCCGAGCTCAACGGCCGCTACCTGCGGATCGGCCCCAACCCGCTCGGGCTGGAGGACCCGGAGTCCTACCACTGGTTCATGGGGGACGGCATGGTCCACGGGGTGCGGCTGCGCGACGGCCGTGCGGAGTGGTACCGCAACCGCTGGGTGCGGTCCCGGCGGGTGGCCACCGAACTCGGCGAACCGTGGCCGGACGGTCCGGCCCTCGACGGCTTCGACATGGCCCCGAACACCAACGTGATCGGCCACGCCGGCCGCACGTTCGCGCTGATCGAGGGCGGGTTCCGGCCGTACGAGCTGAGCCACGACCTCGGCACCGTCGGCCCCTGCGACTTCGGCGGCACCCTCAAGGGCGGCTACACCGCGCACACCAAGAAGGACCCGGCCACCGGCGAGCTGCACGCCATCGCCTACTACTTCGGCTGGGAGCACCTCCAGTACACGGTGCTGAGCGCCTCCGGGGTCGTCACCCGCTCGGTGGAGATCCCGGTCTCCGACAGCCCGATGGTGCACGACCTGGCCCTCACGGAGAAGTACGTCATCGTCTACGACCTGCCCGTCACCTTCTCCATGCAGCTGGCCGCGGACGGCGCCGGCCTGCCGTACGCGTGGAACGACGCGCACCCGGCGCGGATCGGGCTGCTGCCGCGCACCGGCGACGCGTCCGAGGTGCGGTGGATCGGCATCGAGCCCTGCTGGGTCTTCCACACCATGAACGCCTACGACGACGGCGACCGGATCGTGCTGGACCTGGCGAAGTTCCCCAGCTTCCTGCGGGACGGCCGCCTGGAGGGCAACCCGCCGCCCGTCCTGGACCGCTGGACCATCGACCCGGCCGCCGGGACGCTCGTGCAGCAGACCCTCGACGACCGCTCCCAGGAGTTCCCCCGCGTGGACGAGCGGCTGACGTCCCTGCCGCACCGCTACGGCTACACCGTCACCTCGGAGTCGTCCCCCGGCGATCTCGTCGGCGAGGGGCTCCTCAAGCGCGACTACCGGACGGGACGCACCGACACCCGGCTCTTCCCGGCGGGCTCGGCGGTCGGCGAGGCCGTCTTCGTCCCGTCCGCGCCCGACGCCGCCGAGGACGACGGCTACCTGATGGCGCTGGCCTACGACACCGAGCGCGCCGCCACCGACCTCGTCATCATCTCCGCGCAGGACTTCACCGGCGACCCGGTCGCCGTCGTCCACCTCCCCGTCCGCGTTCCGTCCGGCTTCCACGGCAACTGGCTCCCCGACAACTGACCCCCCGGTTCGGCGGCTTAGCGCAGGTCACCCGAGTTTCTCGGCCAGCGCGACGATGACGTCCTGGGGGCCGCGAACGTAGCAGAGCAGGTAGACGTCCTCGTACCGCACGATCTCGCCGACGAGTTCGGCGCCGTGGGGGCGGAGGCGGGCGACGGTGCCCTCGATGTCGTCGACCTCGAACATGATGCTGCGGATGCCGAGCGTGTTCGACGGTGCGGGGTCCGGTTCGGCGCTGATCGCCGCCGGCGAGTGGAACTTCGTCAGCTCGAGCCTGCCGTGGTCGTCCGGGGTCCGCATCATCGCGATCTCGGCGCGGAGGTCGTCGAACCCGTTGACCCGCTCCGCCGCGCGGCCCTCGATCGGGGCCCTGCCCTCCAGTTCCATGCCGAGTTCGGTGAAGAAGGCGACGGCGGCCTCGAGGTCGGCGACGACGATGCTGACATGGTCCATCTGAAGTGTCATGATCCCTGCCCTCAGGACTCGGACGCCTGGCGTGCGGCCTGCTGCTGGAACAGTTCCTCGACGGCGCTCGGGAGGGTCGTCTCGAAGTCGATCAGCTTCGCCCAGGTCGGGGTGACGACGATGCGGACCATGCCCTCGTGGTAGAGCGAACGCACCCCGGCCTCCCACTCGACCCGCTGCTCGGGCGTCATCTGGTAGGTGGTGTTCATTTCGAGGTACTCGTCCGGGATGCCGTCGGTGACGTCGAGCTCGGCGAGGCCGCGGATGAGCAGGATCTTGGGCGGGTGTACCTCGGTGTCGATCGTCAGGGCGACCGCCGGGTTCCGGGTGAGGTGGGCGAGCTTCGGGGCGTTCCTCGCGGTGCACATGACGATCTCGGTGCCGTTCCAGCTGAACCCGATGGGAACGTTGCGGGGCGTGCCGTCCTCGGCGACGTACGCCAGGCGGGCGATGTCGCGGGCCAGCATCTCCTGGCTCAGCGGACGGTTCAGGATCTCGGTGGTCTCGTTCGGCGTGGTCATGTCGTGTCTCCTGTCAGCTCTGGACCGGAAGGTCGTAGAAGCGGCGGGCACTGGAGCCGATGCGGCTCAGGTCGGTGCCGTAGATGTGCAGCGAGACGGCGATCTCGTCGCCGATGTTGCGGACGCGGTGGATGTCGCCGGGCGGGGCGAAGCCGCTGACCTCACCGGTCAGGTTCGGGTTGCTGCCGGCCTCGATCAGGGACGTGCCGTCGTCGGAGAGGGTATAGAGATCCTCGTACTCCACGCCGGTCAGGACGCCGAAGACGCACCAGGTCACGTGGTCGTGGATGCGGGTCAGCGCGCCGGGCTGCCAGGCGATCGCCACCATCGAGAACGAGCCGTCCGGCTCCACGTGCAGGCGGTGGCTGCGGTACGTGCCGCGCTCGCCGCCGAACAGGTCCGCGGGAAGCAGGCCGGGCGAAGGCATGTGCTCGCGGAGCGCGTCCCCCACGTACGAGGCGGTCTCGCGCCAGCCGGCGTTGCGGGCGACCGCGCCGCGTACGGCGGTGACGAGTTCGTCCAGATCTGCGGCTGGGCGCGCGGTTAGGGTGTTCATGGTGTCCTCCCCTGTCGGGTGCCTCCAGCGTCGTCCCGGCAGGCGGGTGCGGGCATCCGTGCTGACCGCAGAACACCACGGACGCTGCCACGGAAAGGGGCCCAGGGTGGCGGAGCGGATCTCCGGGCGGGAGGCCGAGGTGCTGGCCGCACTGGGTGCGCGGCTGTCCAACGCCCAGATCGCGAACCGGCTGCACATCTCCGTGCGCACGGTGGAGAGCCACGTGTCGTCGCTGCTGCGCAAGTACGGCATGGCCGACCGGTGGGCGCTGGCCGAGCTGGCCCGCGCCGGGGAGCGGGAGCCGGGCCGGGTGGCCGGACTGCCGGTGTCCGGGACGACGTTCGTGGGCCGTGCGGCCGAGCGCGCCGCCGTCCTGGCCGCGGTCGGGCAGGCCCGGCTGGTGACGCTGCTGGGGCCGGGCGGGGTGGGCAAGACCCGGCTGGCCGCGGTGGCGGCCGAGGAGGCCGTGGCGCTGTTCCCGTCCGGCGGGGCGTTCGTGGACCTGGTGCCGGTGCGCGACGGGTTCGTGGCCCGCGCGGTCGCGACCGCGCTCGGGGTGACCGAGGGCTCGCACCAGCCGCTGGAGGAGGCGGTCGCGGCACGGCTGGGCGCCGGGCGGTCGCTGCTCGTGCTGGACAACTGCGAGCACGTGATCGACGAGGCCGCCGAGTTCGCCGAGCAGATATTGGCCGCCTGCCCGGGCACCCGCGTGCTGGTGACCAGCCGGGAACGCCTCGGCGTACCGGGCGAGCGCAGCGTGCCGATCGCTCCGCTGCCGCTGGGCTCGGACGCCGAGCGGCTGTTCCACGACCGGGCGATGGCCGCCGACCCCCAGTTCGTGGCCGAGCCCGCGGTGGTCGCGGAACTGTGCGCGCGGCTGGACGGCATGCCGCTGGCGATCGAGCTGGCCGCGGCCCGGGGCACGTCGCTCGGCCCCACGGGACTGCTCACGGCGCTCGACGACGCGCTGCGGCTACTGTCCGGCGTGCGCGGCGGCGACGAGCGGCACCGATCGCTGCGCGCGGTCCTGTCGTGGAGCTACGACCTGCTCGACGACGAGGAACAGACGCTGTTCCGGCGGCTCGGGGTGTTCGTCGGGGCCTTCGACATGGACGGCGCGGCCGCCGTCGGCGGGGACCGCGCGGGTGTCGCGGACCTGCTCGGCCGGCTGGTCGACAAGAGCCTCGTGGTGCACGTGCGCGGGCGGGTCAGCCGCTGGCGCCTGCTGGAGACCGTACGCGCGTTCGCGCTGGCGCAGATGACGGCCGCGGGCGAGGAGGACAAGACCCGGGCGCACCACCTTCGCTGGGCCGCCGGCGCGGCGTCCGCCACGGAGGGCAGGATCGGCGATCCCACCTGGCGCGAGGACTTCGACGCCATGGCCGCGGACCTGCGCGTCGCGCTCGCCGCGGCCGGCGGCCCGGGCGAGGTGACGCACCGGCTGGCGAGCGCGCTGGCGCACCTGACCTACGCCCGCCGCCACCTGCTGGAGTCCTATGCCCACCACCGGACCGCCGCCGCGGTCGCGACGAGCGCCGCGGCGGCAGCGCGCGACCTGCGCGCGGGCGCCGGGTGCGCGCACGTCGGCACCACCTCCAACCAGCACGTGTACGACCTGCTCCTGGAGGCGGCCGAACAGGCGGCACGGGCCGGCGACGACCGCGGCCGGGCGATCGACCTGGCCCGCGCGGTCGAGACGGCCTGCCGGTACCCCGAGGCGTTCGAGACCCCCGTCCCGTACGAGCACCTGCGCGGCTTCCTCGCCGACGCGGTCGCCGCCGCACCCGCCGGCGACCCCGAGGTCACGGCGCACCTGGCGCTGGCCCGCGCGTGGCTGGCCGGCCCGGGCAAGGGCGCGCCGGACCCGGAGCTGGCATCGGCCGCCCTCGCCGCCACCGGGGCGACCGCGGACCCGGTCCTGGTCAGCTCCGGCCTGTGCGCGGCCGGGACCGCGGCCGTGCACGCCGGACGGCTGCGCGAGGCCGACCGCATCACCCGCGAACGCCTGGCGCTGCTGCCGTCCATGGACCGCGACGACCCGTACTGCGCACCGGAGATCTGCAACACCTACGGCCGCGCCTGCATCTACGCGATCATGACCGGCGACCTGCCCGGCGCGATGGCCGCCGCCCGCGCCGGCATCGGCGACGACCTGCTGCGCGACACCCACATCACGGCCAGCCGCCTCGTCCAGCCCCTCGTGCTGACCGGCCGCTTCCACGACGCGATCGAACACGCCGAACGGATGCTCGACCAGTGGGAACGCGCCGGACGTCCCGCCCCGCTCTGGATGCTGCCGGCCGTGAGCCTGACGATGCTGGCCTGCGCGATGCTCGATGAGCCGGGGCCGGTGGCGCTGTGGCGGGAGCGTGCCGCGGAAATGGCCGGCGGCACGCTCGGCACTGCACCGGTCGCGGCGTTCGTCGAGGCCCGCCTCGCCCTTCACGACGAGCGGTACGACACCGCCGAACTCCTCGTACGCACGGCCTTCACCGTCAAGGCGCCGCTGGACCCGTACATGGCGTACGCGCGGGCGGCGGGCGCGGAACTGGCCGCGGCGGCACGCCTGCCCGACGCGGCGGACCTGCTGGCGGCGGCCGCCCCGCTCGCCGAAGAGAACACCTGGGCCGCGGCCTGCCTCGCCCGCGCCCGCGGGCGCCTCCACGACGACCGCGCCGAACTCGCCCGCGCCCTCGCGGCGTTCGAGCGCCTGGACGCGCAGGCCGAACGCGACCACACCCGAGCCTTGCTGGCACAGCTCTAGCGGCCGTCGATCAGCGTGCTGATCTCCTGGGCGAGGGGCTCGGCCAGGGGGTGGGCGGTGTAGCCGGCGGCGGCCCAGTCCCTGATGCCGTCGGCGACGAGCATCTGGGCGACGCGCGCGGTCCGCGCGACGTCCGCCTCCGCCGGGAGCCTGCCGTCGCGGTGCGCCTGCTGGAAGGGGTCGAGGAAGAGGAAGGCGAGGTCGGCGTCGGTCGCACCCCCGGCGAGGGCGCGCCGTTCGGAGCGGTAGGTCTCGATGACGGCTTCGAAGACCAGCTCCGGCGGGTAGCGGCGCATGTTGCGCTCCAGGACCTCGATGACGGCCTTGATCATGTCGGCGAGCGCGTAGGGGCGGGACGCGACGGCCTGCGCTGCGAGGTGCGCGTCGCGCATGGTGAACACCTCCATCTCCATGAGCACGTCTTCCTTGCGCGCGAAGTACACGTAGAACAGCGCCTTGGAGACGCCGGCGGCCTTGCAGATGTCGGTGACGGTGGTCTCGGCGAAGCCCTTGGTACGCCACAGGGCAAGCGCGCCCTGGACGATCGCGTCCCGGCTGGCGTGGGAACGCGCGCGCACCGGGACGGCCCTTTCCTGACTGTGGTCATCTTTCGAGCCGTGGGAAACGGGCGTCATAGCAGGGATCTTAGCGCATCGAGATTATTGACTACCGTCAGGAAGCCGGGCATGCTCCAGCTACGGCAGGCCCGCCTCCCTCTAGAGGAGAACCTGCTTTCCGGCTGAAGAGGAGAGGAAGCCTATGCAGGTCCTCACCGCGAAAGAGGAGTCGTCCTTCTCGGCTCTGCGGGCCCAGCAGGTGATCCTGTGGTCCGCGCCCGTGCTCGCGCTCGTCCTGCTGGTGCTGTTCGCCGCGTTCCCCGGCTTCTTCCCGCCCATGTCGCCGGACATGAGCGCGGCCGAGGTCGGGGCGTTCTACCGGGACCACACCGCGCTGATCCAGTTCAGCATGGTCGGCTTCAACCTGTTCGGCATCCTGATCGTCCCGTTCTTCGTGCTGATCATGGTGCAGATGCAGCGGATGCGCAGCGAGAGCCACATCTACGCCTTCTCCTACCTCACCGCCGTCGTGGCCGGGGCGACCCTGTTCGCGCTGTCGGACGTCCTCTTCGCCGTGGCCGCCTTCCGGCCCGACCGGGGAGACGACCTGATCCAGGTGCTCAACGACCTGGCCTGGATCTTCTTCATCGCACCGATCGGCATGCTGGTCGCCCAGTTCGTACTGCTCGCCCTGGCCGTCTACGCCGACGACCGCGGGGCGCCCATCTTCCCGCGATGGGTGGGGCACTACGCGCTGCTGACCGCGCTGGCCATGGCGCCCTCGGCGGGTGCGGCGGTGTACCGCGAGGGTCCCCTGGCATGGGACGGCCTGGTGTCGTTCTGGCTGCGCAACGGCGCCTTCGCGCTCTTCGCCGTGGTGATGTTCTTCGTCCTGCGCGCCGCCCTGCGCCATCAGGCCGAGCAGGAGGGGGCGCCGTCGTGACGGACACAGACGCCGCTCCCACCGAAGAGGGGGCCGACGAGCCTGCGAAGCCGAAGCGCGCGGGCAAGCGGGAGGTCTGGCTGGTCTACTGGGCGTTCACCGTCTTCTACACGGCCCTGTCGGTCGGGATATGCCTGCTGGGGCGCGCCACACCACCGCCCCGCCCCGACGTCACCGGGCTGCAGGCCGCGGCCTGGTTCGACAAGCACCACCTGGGCATCCAGGTCGGCTTCGTGTTCCTGCTGGTGATCGCCGGAGGCGCCGCGATCTCCAACGGCATCATCGGCTACTTCATGAAGCGGATGTCATCCGGCAAGATGCTCGCCTACACCTACATCGCCACCATGGGCGTCGGCGCCGTCCCGGGATTCCAGGTGCTGCTGGTCTGCTGGCTCACCGCGACGTTCCGCCCCGACCGCTCTCCCGACATCCTGTATCTGCTCTACGACCTGGGCATGCTGTCGTACAACGGGTCTCTCGGCTGCTTCACGGCCGCTTACACCGTCCTGGCCATCGCCGTCTTCTACGACAAGAACCGCATCTTCCCGAAATGGTTCGCCTACGTCACCGTCTGGCAGATCGTCACCGAGATCCTGGCCAGCCAGATGTGGCTGCACCATTCCGGCGCCTTCGCCTGGAACGGCATGATCACCCTCTACATCGCCATCGTCATCTTCGGCCTGTGGATCGCCTGCCTGCTGGTCCTCCTGCGCAAGGCCGCCGGCCGCGAGACCGCGCACACCCCCGCCCTCTACGGGGCGGAGGGCACCCGATGACCGCTCCCGGCACGACGACGCGAACTCAACCGCCGGCCCGTGAACGACGCCTGCCCGGCGATGTCGACATGTGGGTAATGGTTCTGGGCGACCTGTTCTTCTTCGGCTGCTACTTCGTCACCTACATGGTCTTCCGCGCCATGTCGACCGACGAGTTCACCGCTTCCCAACGGCACCTGAACGTCGATATCGGCGTCATCAACACCGTCGTCCTGCTCACCAGTTCGCTGTTCGCCGCCCTCGCCGTGCTCGCCGTCCGGGAAGGGGCGTTGCGGCACGCCCAGCGGCTGCTTCTGGCCACCGGCGCGTGCGGTGTCCTCTTCACCCTGATCAAGGTCTACGAGTGGCAGGCCGAGATCAGCCGGGGCCACACGATCCATGACGAGTTCTTCAGCTTCTACTTCGTTCTCACCGGCGTCCACCTCGTCCACCTGGCCCTCGGCCTGCTCGTCCTAGGCGTCGCGGTCCGCGAGCTGCGCAACCCCCGCAGGCGACGGCCCACGATCGTCGAGCAGAGCGTCCTGTTCTGGCACATGGTCGACCTGCTGTGGGTCGTCATCTTCGCCCTCCTCTACCTGATGAGGTGACCCGCGTGAGCGCACCCGACGACCGGCTCCTGAGGAAGGACAAGCGGACCGTCTTCATCGCCTGGGCCGCCCTGACGGCCGCGACCGTCCTCGCCTGGCTCCTCACCCCCGGCGAATCCCAGACCGCGACGACGCTGGGCAACGAACTCGTCGCCGCCATCGTCGTGCTCGGCCTCGTCAAATGCCGCCTGATCATCCGCTGCTTCATGGAGGTCCGCCACGCTCCGCGCTGGCTCCGGGCCGCGACGGACGGGTGGCTCGCCGTCCTCTGGCTGACCCTGCTGGTCATCTACCTCGTCTGACCTGTCTCCGGCTTGCCGGGTCGCCGCCGCGGGTCAGTCGTGCTCGCCGCGGTAGGCGGCGATGACGTCCGCGGCGGGGCCGTCCATGCGGACGCGGCCGTGGTCGAGCCAGATCGCCCGGTCGCAGGTCTCCTCGACGGTGCCGAGGCTGTGGCTGACCAGGACGACCGTGGCGGCCTGGTCGCGCATCTCCTTCAGCCGGTCCTCGCTGCGCCGCCGGAACCGGGCGTCGCCGGTGGCGAGCGCCTCGTCGATCATCAGGATCTCGCTGGCCTGCGCGGTGGCGATGGCGAACCGGAGCCGCTGCGCCATGCCCGTCGAGTACGTCCTCATCGGCATGTCGATGAACTTGCCGAGCCCGGAGAACTCCACGACGTCGTCGTACTTCTCGCGCACCTCGCGCAGCGGCATGCCCATCGCCAGGCAGCCGAGGACGATGTTCCGCTCGCCGGTCAGGTCGTTCATCAGCGCCGCGTTCACGCCGAGCAGGACGGGCTGCCCGCAGGTGAACACCTGGCCCCGGTCGCTCGGCAGCAGCCCGGCGATGCTGCGCAGCAGGGTCGTCTTGCCGGAGCCGTTCGAGCCGACCACGCCGACCGACTCGCCGCGGCGCAGGACGAACGAAACGCCGCGCAGAGCGTGCACCTCGCGCGGCCGCGGCCGGCCGCGGCGCAGCAGCCGGCGGGCTCCCCGGGAGCCGGTCTCGGCACCGAGCACCCGGTAGCTGACGTGCAGCCGGTCGACGACGACCATGGGATCGGTGCCGGGCCGCGCCGCGCCCTCGCCCGTCCCGGGGCCGTCCCGGGGCGGCGGGTCGGGATCTGACGGCATGGCGGGTCCTTTCCGCTCGCTCGGCACGGAACCGTCAGCGGCGAACCTCGGCCGGGGCTCGCCCGCGCAGGTCCTTCCCGCAGGCCGCACGGGTACTCATCGTGCGGCGGCGCGACCGCGCAATACGGCGAGCAGGACGAGCGCGGCGGCCTGGATCGCGGCGACCACGGCGACCAGCAAGGTGACCGACTGGTCATAGAGGGCGCCGGTGAGCGCTCCGCCCGCCAGCGCCGCGACGCCGAGCACACCGGCGAAGATCCCGTAGGCGGTGGCCCTGCGCCGGGACGGGACGAGGTCCGCGACGACCGCGCGCAGCGTGGACTCCTGGATCCCGACGGCCATGCCCCAGACCAGGGCGCCCGCGACCGCCAGTGCCACCGAGTTCGTGAACGCCAGAGCGGGGACGGCCGCCGAAAGCACGGGCAGGACGACGAGCGCGCGCGGGCCGACGCGGTCGTAGAGCCAGCCGGTGGCGAGCGCGGAGACGGCATCGGCGGCCATCGCCCCGGCGTACAGGACCGGCACGAGGTCGGCGGCCAGCAGATGACGGCGGACGAGGTGGAACGACAGGACCCCGAACGTCGCGAACCCCGTCATGGTGACGGCGGTGAAAGCCGCGTACACGAAGTAGGAGCGCGGCAGCGGCGGCGCGGCGTCCTGACCTCGCGGCCCGGCGTCCACGGCCGGTGGCGTGGGCTCGTACTCCGCCGGATTCGGCACGCGCGCGCGGAGCCAGAACAGCAGGGCCAGGGCGGCGACACCGGGGACGGCCAGCACGCCGAGCGCGGGCCCGTAGCCGCCAGCGGTGACCGCGAGGACGCCCGCCACCGTCAGCGGGCCGATCAGGGCGCCGATCTGGTCCATCGCCTCGTGGACGGCGAACCCGCGGCCCCGGCCGGTGGTGGCGGTGGCGTGGGAGAGCAGGGTGTCCTTGGCCGGGGACCGGACGGCCTTGCCGACCCGTTCGGCGACCACCAGCGCGCACGCGACCCACAGCACGCCGGTCAGCCCGAGCACGGGCACGGACACGGCGGTCAGGGCGTAGCCGGCGATGGTCAGCGCCCAGAACCGGCGGGTGCGGTCGGCGAGCGGGCCGGACACCAGCCGCAGGCCGAGCGCGGCGGCCTCGCCCGCCCCGGTGACGAGGCCCACCACCGTCGCCGACGCGCCGAGCGAGGCCAGCAGCGGCCCGGTGATCGACCGCGCCCCCTCGTAGACGAAGTCCATGAGCAGGGACACCACGCCGAACACGACGATGAAGCGCCACGGCGATAGCGCAGCGCCGCGGTCCCGGGTGGTCATCGGCGCCCGCCGGCTGCTCGCATAGGGGTCCTTCCGTCGCGCCGTGTGGACGTCCAGTGTGCGCGACGGCCCCGTCTCAGACGCGGAAGGCGCGCATCTGGAGGGCGAGGGTGGCGTAGTAGCCGACGAGGGTGGTGACCTCGAAGACGGTCTCGCGGTCGAGCGGCGGGACGCAGGCGGCCCACGTCGCGTCGTCCACGTCGCCCGCGGCGAGGGCCCGGGCAAGGCGCAGGACGGCCGCCTCGACGGGGTCGTCGAGGTCCAGCGGGGCGCCGGCGGCGATCGCGGCCAGCTCCGCCTCGGTGAGCCCGGCGGCCCGTCCGACGGCCTCGTGGGCGGTGCGTTCGAAAGCGCTGTCCCAGTGGGCGGCGACCACGAGGATCGCCATCTCGCGGGACCGTCCGCTGAGAGCGCCTTCGTAGCGGACGGCCGCGCCGAGCCGCTGCAGGGCGTCGCCGAGGGCGGGACGCAGCAGGAACTCGTTGAACGGCCCCTGCAAGACGCCGTCGTCCGAGACCAGGGCGAACAGGCGCGGACCCTTGGCGCGCGGCCCCTCGGTGATGGAGCGGTACAGCGCGAGGCGGTCGCCGTCGAGTTCGCCGGGCGTGAAAGCGTGCTGACGGGTCGTCGGGTCGGTCGTCATTGCGTCCTCAATCTGGTGGTGATGTCGGCGGCCGTGGCGCGGAGACGGTCGAGGATGTCCCGGCGCAGGTCGTCCAGGGGACGGCGCAGCGCGGACACGGCGACGTTCACCGCGGCCACCGGCGTGTCGCCGGAGCCGAACACGGGGGCCGACACCGACCGCAGTCCCTGCGCGAGCTCCTGGTCCTGGACGGCGTACCCGTCGCGGCGGATCTCCTCCAGCTGAGCGCGGAGTTCCGCCATGCCGGTGACGGCGTTGGGGCCGGCGCCGGGCGCGAAGGAGGGGGCGGTGATGCGGCGGTCCAGCTCGTCCGGCGGCAGGTGGGCGAGCAGGAGCTTGCCCATGGACGTGTAGGTGGCGGGCAGCGTCGAGCCGACGTGCACGTTGGCGGTGACGAGGTCGGCGTTGCGGAGCCGCGCGAGGTACAGGACGCGGTCCTCGACCAGGACGCCGAGGTTGACGGTCTCGCCGGTGGCGTCGGCGAGCAGCCGCAGCGGCCGGTCGCTGAGCTGCACCAAGCCGGAGCCGCGCATCGCCGCCGAGCCGAGGGTGAGCACCTTGACGCCGGGCTGCACGGTCCCGTCGTGCCGCCGCTCCAGGTAGCCGAGGTCTTCGAGGGTGCAGACGATCCGGAACGCGGTCGGCATCGGGATGCCGGTCAGCGCGCAGATGTCGCTGGTGCGCAGGGACAGCGTCGCGCCGTCGAACAGGCTCAGCACCTGCAGGCCCTTGGCCAGCGCGGCGATGTGGTACCGCGACCGGTCCGGCCCGGCGCCCGCGCCCTCGGGGCTCACGGCCCGCCGCCGGGGGCCCGCCTTGACGCCATGACCGGCGTCACACCATACTCGTGCTTAGTGAAAGTAGCTTTCATACAGTGAAAGCTAGCTCGGGAAGGCGAGGAACCGCAAGTGGCAGACGGGACGATTCGACCGGCGCCGGACACCGGCACCGCGTGGCTGGGCCTGCAGGGCGCCCGGGTGCTGGTGCTCGGCGTGGGCGGGATCGGCGCCGAGTGCGCCCGCGGCTACCTCGGCGCCGGCGCGGTCGTCACGGTGGTCGACCGGGACGAGGACCGGCTGGACGCGCTGGAGCCCGGCCCGGACGGGACCAAGGCGCACACCCTCGCCGCCGACCTCACCGAGAAGGGCGCGGGCCGGGCGGTCGTCGAGCAGGCCGTCGAGACGATGGGCGGCCTCGACGTCCTGCTGCACTGCGTCGGGATCAACGACCGGCGCCCGGTGCTGGAGTTCACCGAGGACGACTGGGACCGGATCCTGCGCACGAACCTGTCCACCGCGTTCGGCGCCGCGCAGGCCGCCGGGCGGCACATGGTGGAGGCGGGCGGCGGCCGCATCGTCCTCCTGTCGTCGGTGTCGGGGCTCCTGGCGCACCAGAAGCACGGGCCGTACGCGGCGTCCAAGGGCGGCATGAACCAGATGATGCGGGTCATGGCCGCCGAATGGGCCCGGCACGGCGTCACCGTGAACGCGATCGCGCCCGGCTACGTCGAGACGCCGCTGACCGCCGCGTACCTGGAGCAGCCGGGCGTCCGAGAGGATCTCGTACGGCTCGTGCCGGCGGGCCGCCTCGGCACCCCCGCCGAGGTCGTCGGCCCGATCCTGTTCCTGTCCTCACCGCACGCGGCGTTCATGACCGGACACGTCATGTACGTCGACGGCGGACGCACGCTCGTCTGACAAGGGAGAACCAGATGGCTCAGAAGATCTTCCCGCGGTTCGAGGGGAAGACGGTGCTGGTCACGGGGGCCGGCACCGGCTTCGGCGCCGAGATCGCCGTGCGCGCCGCGCAGGAGGGCGCCCGCGTCGGGGTGCACTACAACTCCTCCAAGCAGGGCGCCGAGCGCACCGCGGAGCGGGTCCGCGAGGCGGGCGCCGAGGCGTTCGTCGTGCAGGCCGACATCGGCTCGTGGGACGCGATCCGCGCCCTGGCCGACGAGGTGTTCCAGATCGCCGGCGAGCTGGACGTGCTGGTGAACAACGTCGGCGACGTCGCGACCGAGCAGATGTCGTGGAAGGAGCTGACGCAGGAGTCCCTCGACCGCGTCATCGACGTCGACGTCAAGGGCACGCTGCTGATGACCCACGAGTTCGGCGCGCGGATGCTGGAGCAGGGCCACGGCTCGATCGTGAACATCGGCTCGACCGTGGTGGTGCGCGGCAGCGCCCGCGCCCCGCAGTACGCCGCCGCCAAGTACGGGCTGCTCGGCATCACCAAGTCGTACGCGGCGGCGTTCGCGCCGGCCGTCCGCGTCAACACGTTCGCGCCCGGGTTCATGGAGACCGGCGCGACGCTGGAGCGCGAGGACTGGAAGTCGGGCCGCCGCGAGAAGCTGATCTCGCAGACCCCGATGGGCCAGATCCCGCCGCCCGAGGTCGTCGCGGGCACCGCGCTGTTCCTGGCGACCGAGGACGCCTCGCACATCACCGGCGCCTACATGCTCGCCGACGGCGGGTTCAACATGGTCGGGGCCTAAGGCCATGGCGGGGCAGCGCGAGGAGAACGCCGTGGCCGGGAGCGTCCGGGAGGCCTCGGGGGTTCAGGAGGCTCAGCGGCCGAGGGTGGCCGCCCGCGACCTCACCCTCGCCTACGGCGACACGACGGCGGCGACGGACCTGACGTTCGACGTGCGGCCGGGCGAGTTCGTCAGCCTGATCGGGCCGTCCGGGTGCGGGAAGAGCTCGGCCCTGCGCGCGGTGGGCGGCCTGCTCGCCCCGGTGTCCGGGGAACTGCTGGTGGACGGCACGCCGGTCGACGGCCCGCGTCCCCGGGACGTGGCGTTCGTCTTCCAGGACCTCGCGCTGTACCCGTGGCGCAGCGCCGTGCGCAACGTGGAGATCGCGCTCCAGTTCGCCGGGGTCGGCCGCGCGGAGCGGCGGGCGCGGGCGATGGACGCGCTGCGCGCGGTCGGGCTCGGCGACGTCCCGCACCGGTTCCCGCACCAGCTGTCGGGCGGGATGCGCCAGCGAGTCGCGATCGCGCGGGCGCTGGTGTCGGACGCGTCGATCCTGCTGCTGGACGAGCCGTTCGCGGCGCTGGACGAGCTGTCCCGACTCAAGATCGGCGAGCAGCTCGTCACGCTCCTGGAGGAGCACGGCAAGACGGTGCTGTTCGTGACGCACAGCCTCTCGGAGGCGGCGTACCTGTCGGACCGGATCATCGTGATGACGCCGCGCCCGGCGACCATCAAGGAGGTCATCGAGGTCCCGCTGCCGCGTCCGCGCGAGCCGCAGGTGCTGCGCACGCCGGAGTTCCACGCGCTCACCGACCGGCTGTCGGCGCTGCTGCTGGAGGACGACGCCGGGGACGTCCGGTGATCGCCCCGCGCCGCCTGCTCGTCTACGCGGGGACGGTCGCCGCCGTCCTCGCGGTGTGGGCGCTGCTCGCCGGGACGGGAGCGGTCGCGCCGCTGCTGCTGCCGCCGATCGGCGACGTGTGGCAGGCGCTCTCCGACCTGGCCTCCGAGCCGTCCAAGCTGCTGGAGCCGGTCGGCACCACGCTGGAGGAGACGGCGATCGCGTTCGGGATCGCGGCCGTGATCGCGCTGCCGATCGGCGTGCTCGTCGGCTCGTCGCCGCTGCTGCGCCGCGCCTACGAACCCGTCCTGACCGGCCTGAACGCGCTGCCGCTGGTGATCCTCTACCCGGTGCTGGCGGCGACGCTCGGGGTCGGCTCGCACTCCAAGATCGCCCTCGGCACGCTGTACGCGTTCTTCCCCATCGCGATCGCGGCGGCCCGCGCGACCGCGACCGTCGACGGCCGGCTCATCACCGCCGCGCAGACCATGGGCGCGTCCCGCGCGCAGTGGCTGACCGGCGTCGTCCTGCCGGCGGTGCTCGGCCCGGTGCTCGCCGCGATGCGGGTGTCGCTGGGCCTCGCGCTCGTCACCGTCATCGCGTCGGAGTTCATCGCCGGCGCCGCCGGCATCGGCTACCAGCTCGGCACCGCCAGCCAGAGCCTCGACAGTCCCGGCCTGTTCGCCTGGATCGTCGTCGCCTGCCTGGTCACGGTCGCCGTCAACCTCCTGTTCTCGCTCACCACCCACGTGCTGCAGAAAGGCGTCACCCGATGAAGGTCACCGCAAGGATCGCCGCGGTCGCGGCGCTGTGCGCCGCCGCGCTCACCGCGTGCGGTGGCGGCGGCTCGTCCGGTCCGTCCACCTCGATCAAGCTGGGGCTCGTCCAGGCGCAGGACTTCGTGCACGCGATGCCCGCGCGGGTCGCCGTCCAGCAGGGCTTCTTCAAGGACGCCGGGCTGGACGTCAAGGTCATCGACTTCAGCGCCGGGTCCGACCTCACCAAGGCGATGACCGGCGGGTCCGTCGACGTCGGCGCCGCGACCGGGCTGGACGCGGTGTCGGGCGCCGCGAAGAAGCTCGACACCCAGGCGTTCTACGGGGTCATGGGGCAGAGCCCGATGGCGCTGATCGTCCCGGAGAAGTCCAGCATCACCGGCTTCTCGGGCATCGCGGGCAAGAAGCTCGGCATCTCCAAGGCCGGCTCGCTCACCGACTACATCACCCGCGCGACCGCCGAAGCCTCCAGCGTGGACTTCGAGAAGGTCAAGGAGGTCCCGCTCGGCGACCCCGCCGCGACGATGTCGGCGATGAAGCGCGGCGACGTCGACGGCTTCGTCCTGCCGGTCAACTTCGGGTTCCTGCTCCAGGCCAAGCACGAGGGCAAGATCGCACAGAAGGCGTCGGACGTCCTCGGCCCGAACTCGCAGTTCGCGGTGCTGATGGCGAAGAAGTCCACCATCTCGGGCAACAAGGCGAACCTGAAGAAGCTCGCCGGCGCCTACACCAAGGCGCTGACCTGGATGAAGGCCAACAAGCAGCCCACCGTGGACCTCGCGGTGTCCAAGCTCGGCATGCCGAAGCCGATCGCCGAGCAGACCTACGACGCGCTGGTCGGCGGCTTCACCCCGGACGGCGCCATCAGCGCCGCGGGCATGGCCGGCTACGCCAAGGCGCTGCCGAAGCTCGGCATCGCGACGTCGTCGCCGGCGCAGGACGCCTACCTCAGCACCGAGATCGTCCCGGCGAAGTGACATGACGGCCATCACCGGAACCTCCCCCGCGGCCGCGCGGCGCACGGCGCGGCCGCGGGAGGCGGCGGCGGTCCAGCTCGTCCGCTGGGGCACCGTGGCCGCGCTGGTCGCGGTGTGGGAGGCGCTGACCCGGCTGACGGACGCGGGCGGCGACTACCTCACCTCGCCCAGCCGGATCGTCGCCGACGGCCTGCCGAAGGTGTTGGAAGGCGACTCGCTGACCCTGGTCGGCTACACCACGTACCGGTTCCTGATCGCCTTTGCGATCACCGCGGTGGCGGGCCCCGCGATCGGGCTGCTGCTCGGACGCCTCAACAAGCACGTCTACCTCGGCGGACGCGACGTCGTGTCGGTGCTGTACGCGCTGCCGATGGCGCCGCTGTACCCGCTGTTCGTGCTCTGGCTCGGCCTCGGCGACGGCTCGGAGATCGCGTTCGGCGTCATCCACGGGATCATCCCGGTGATCCTCATGACGATGACGGCGGGCGCGGCGGTCGAGCCCGCCGTGCTGGACTCCGGCCGCGCCATGGGCGCCGGGCGGCTGCGCCGGCTGCTGTTCCTGGTGGTGCCCGCCTGCCTGCCCGACATCATCGGCGCGCTGAAGATCGGCGCCGCGCTGTCGCTGCTCGGCGTGCTGCTGGCCGAGCTGATGATCTCGGTGGACGGCGTCGGCACGTTCATCTCCACCCAGATCACCAACCACGGCGCCGCCGCGCTGGACGCGATGGTGCTGGTCGTCTGCGTCGGCGCGCTCGCCGTCAACGCGGTGCTGTCGGCGATCGAGAAGCGCGCCTCCCGCGGCCGTCCGGACCGGCCCTGACCTGCTGACTCCCCCATTCACCGAGGAAACTGGAAGACATGAAACTGATCACCTTTGACGAGGGCCGGGTCGGGCGGCTCGACGGCGACGACGTCATCGAGCTGGACGTCCCGTCCACCCGCGCGTACTTCGAGCGCGACGGGAGGGTCGGCGAGACCGGCGAGCGGCTGAAGCTGGCGGACGTGCGGCTGCGCGCGCCGATCACGCCGAAGAAGTTCTTCCACACCGCCGGCAACTTCGCCGACCACCACGAGGAGCTCCAGGCCGTCAACTGGTCGCACCCGGTGCACAAGGGCATCGTGTTCTTCCAGAACGTCGACGCGATCATCGGCCCGGACGACCCGATCGTCTACCCCGAGCACCTCACCAAGGAGCTCGACTACGAGCTGGAGCTGGCCGTCATCATCGGCAAGCCCGGCAAGTTCTTCGGCCCGGACGAGGCGGTCGAGCACATCGCCGGGTTCACCGTCTTCAACGACATCACCGCGCGCGACATCCAGCGCCGCGAGATGGAGTCGGGCGTGTTCTCCTTCAGCAAGGCGATCGACACGTTCTGCCCGATCGGCCCGTACATCGTCACCGCCGACGAGATCGACGACATGCAGAACCTGGCGATGCAGCTGCGGGTGAACGGCGACGTCCGGCAGACCGGGCACACCAAGCAGATGCGCGTGTCGATCCCGCACCTGGTGGCCTACCACTCGCCGCAGATCTTCAGCGCCGGGGACATCCTCACCACTGGCACCGTCTCGGGCGTCGCGGCCGTCCAGCCGAACCCGTTCGACTTCTACCTGCGTCCCGGCGACGTGGTCGAGGCCGAGATCGAGGGCGTCGGCACGCTGCGCAACCACGTCGTGTCCTGGCAGGACGCCCACGGCGAGCCCGCTCCGGAGAAGGTCGACTGGTGAGGATCGCCAACCTCAAGGGCCGCCTGGTCGTGGTGGTGGACGACGCGGCGGTCGACGTCGCGGAGGCGAGCGGCGGGCGGTTCCCCGCCGACCCGCAGGCCGTGTTCGCCGACTGGGACGCCTTCCGCGACTGGGCCCCGCGGCTCGACGCCGCCCAGGGCGCGCCGTTCGCCGTCGAGGACCTCGGGGCGCCCGTCCCGCGCCCGTCGCAGGTGTTCGCGATCGGGATCAACTACGCCGAGCACGCCGCCGAGGCCGGGTACCCGCCGGACTCGGCGCCGGTGACGTTCACGAAGTTCCCGAGCTGCCTCGCCGGGCCCGTCTGCGACGTCGAGCTGCCGTCCGAGACCGTGGACTGGGAGGTCGAGGCCGTCGTCGCGATCTCCCGCGAGACGTACCGGATCGGCCGCGAGGACGCCTGGGACCACGTCGCGGGGATCACCCTCGGCCAGGACCTGTCCGAGCGGACCGCGCAGCTCGCGGGCGCGAAGCCGCAGTTCAGCCTGGCCAAGTCGCATGCGAACTTCGGGCCGACCGGCCCCTGGCTGGTCACCCCGGACGCGTTCGGCGACCCCTCCGACCTGGCGATCTCGTGCAGCCTGTCGGGCGAGACGGTGCAGAGCGCGCGCACCTCGTCGATGATCTACGACGTCCCGGAGCTGCTCGTCCGGCTGTCGCGGGTCTGCCGGCTGTTCCCCGGCGACCTGATCTTCACCGGGACGCCGCCGGGCGTCGGCAACGCGCGCACCCCGAAGCGGTTCGTCCGGCCGGGCGAGGTCCTGGTCAGCGAGCTGGAGGGGGTCGGGAGCATCACGCAGCGGTTCGTCGCCGCGGAGGACGCGCGGTGAGCGTCCGGGTCCTGAAAGGCGTCGAGTACGCCGCGGAGGTCGGGTACCGGCCGCTGCTCCTCGACCTTTACCTGCCGCCCGCGGACGGCGCGCCGGTCGTGCTGTTCCTGCACGGCGGCGGCTGGCAGCGCGGGACGCGGCGCGACTTCGGGCGCGAGTTCGCCGGCTGGCGGCCGTCCCCGTTCGAGCGGATCGCCGAAGCGGGGCTCGCGGTCGCGTCCGTGGACTACCGGTTGTCGGGCGAGGCGCGGTATCCGGCGCAGTTGGAGGATGTGCGGGCGGCGGTCGCGTGGCTGCGCGAGCACGGCGGCGAGCACGGGTTCGACGGGTCCCGGATCGTGGCGTGGGGCGAGTCGGCCGGGGCGCACCTGGCCGCGCTCGCCGCGCTCACCGGCCCCGGGATCGCGGCCGTGGTCGGCTGGTACGGCGTGTACGACCTGTCCGCGATGCCCGAGCCCGGCGATCCGTCGTCGCGGGAGGCGCGGCTGCTCGGTGCGCCGGCCGGCGACGTCCCGGATCTCGCTTCCGAGGCCAGCCCGGTCGCGCACGTCCACGCGGGCGCGCCGCCGTTCCAGCTCTGGCACGGCACGGCCGACCGGTTCGTGCCGATGGCGCAGAGCGAGCGGATGGCGGAGGCGCTGCGCGCGGCCGGGGTCCCGGTCGAGTTCCGGCAGGTCGAGGGCGCGGACCACATCTGGCGGGACGCGCCGGACGTCGGCGCCGTCTTCCGGGAATCGCTGGAGTTCGCCCGTGGCGTCCGGGCGTGACCTGGATTACGCTGGCACTACCACACTGAGAAAGTCACTTTCATTCACCGAAAGTTGAGGGGAGGCCCGCGATGGGCGAGATCGTGTTCACCGGCGGATCGGTGTTCGACGGGACCGGCCGGGAGCCGTTCCCCGGCGAGGTCGTCGTGCGGGGCGACCGGATCGCCGCCGTCCGTCCGGGCCACTCCCCCGCGCCCGAGGGCGCGACCGTGATCGACTGCGCGGGCGCGACCGTCATGCCGGGCCTGGTCGAGGGGCACGCGCACCTGACGTTCCCCTCGGCCGTCGGCCACCTGGAGCCCCGCTTCAACCCGCCGGTCGACGTGTCGTTCTTCGGCGCCCCGCCCACGGCGCAGGAGCACCTCGCGCTCGCCGAGCGCAACGCCCGGATCCTCCTCGACGCGGGCTTCACCAGTGCCTACTCGGCCGGCTCGCTGACCCCCGGCAACGTGGAGGTCCAGCTCCGCGACCGGATCGCGGCGGGCGAGGTGCCTGGACCGCGGCTGCGCGCCGCGAGCTTCGAACGCGACAACAACCCCGTCCGGCACGGCGCCGAGAACACCACCCCGACCGGCCTGGCTCGCTTCATCGCCGAGCAGGCCGCGCTCGGCTTCGACTCGGTGAAGCTGCTGCTCAGCAACGACGACGTCTTCGTCCCCGGCGGCTCGATGCAGACCCAGTACACCGCCGAGGAGGCCGCGGCGGCCGGCGCGGCGGCGCGGGAGGCGGGCGTGTGGCTCAACTGCCACGCGCAGAACCCCGAGTCGATCAAGCTCGCCGCCCGCAACGGCTTCCGCTCGGTGTACCACTGCTCGTACGCCGACGAGGAGGCCCTCGACCTGCTCGAAGAGCACAAGGACGAGCTGTTCACCGCACCCGCCGTCGGGATCATGTGGGCGAACGTCCACGAGGCCGAGGAGTTCGGCATCGACCGGGCCATGGCCGAGCGCATGGGGTCGGTCGCGCAGCTGGAGGCGCAGACCGCGCTCTACCCGGAGATGCGGCGGCGCGGCATCCGCGTCCTGCCCGGCGGCGACTACGGCTTCCCGCAGACCCCCATCGGCCGCAACGCCCGCGACCTGCAGCTCTTCGTGGACCTGTTCGGCTACACCCCCGCCGAGGCGCTCGTCGCCGCGACGAAGTGGGGCGGCGAGGTCATGGACATGGCCGACGAGCTGGGCCTGCTCGCGCCGAACTACCTCGCCGACCTCCTCGTCGTCCAGGGCGACCCGACGCGGGACGTCTCCGTCCTCCAGGACCCGGCCAACCTGAGCGTCATCATGCAGGGCGGCCGCCTCCACAAGGGCCGCCCTGCATGATCGGCTAGTTCCGTCCGGGCTCAGCCGACGCGCGCGGGAGCTGAGGCGGGTCAGCGGCCGCCGAGCAGCATCGTGATCTCCGCGCACGTGCCCTGGACGAGCGGCCGGATCTCCTCCAGCAGCCGCGCCGTGGACACCTCGGTCGCGGGCACCGCCACGTTCACCGCGGCGACCACCTTCCCGGACGCGTCCCGGACGGGCCCGGCCACCGACCGCAGCCCGTAGGCCAGCTCCTCGTCCTGCACCGCCCAGCCGCGCTCCCGGGTCTCCGCCAGTGCGGGGCGCAGCTCGTCCAGCGACGCGACCGCGTTCGGACCGGCCGGCCCGGCGAACGACCCGCCGGTCAGCACCCGCTCCAGCTCCTCGCCCTCCAGGTGGGCGAGAAGCATCTTGCCCATCGACGTCCGGACGGCCGGCAGCCGCGACCCCACCTGGATGTTGGCCGTCACCAGGTCGTTGTTGCGCAGCCTGACGAGGTACAGCACATGGTCGCCGGACAGCACGCCGAGGTTCACCGTCTGCCCGGTCGCCTCGACGAGGCGGCGCAGCGGCCCGTCCGCGAGCTGCACCATGTCGAGACTGCGCAGCGCCGAGAACCCGAGCGTGAGCACCTTCGGCGCGGGCCGGTACGCTCCGTCCGGCAGCTGCTCCAGGAACCCCTCGCTCACCAGCGTCGACGCCAACCGGAACGCCGTCGGCATGGGCAGGCCGGTCTCGGCGACGACGTCGGTCAGCTTCATGGCCGGGCGCTGCTCGGAGAACAGCCCGAGGATGCGCAGCCCCTTCGCGAGCGCCTCCACGTGGTAGGCGCCCTTCGGACGGGCCGCGCCGCCCGCCTGGCGGGACGTGGCCTGGTTACGCGGCGGCACTCGGACTCGCTTCCTGCGCACGGACACTGGCCGCCTCATGCTAGCCAGCCCCGCGCGGACGGCGCGCGGCTCAGCCGCCGCCGGTGATCCGGAACCGCCCCATCATTCCCATCGCCGAATGGTCGATGATGTGGCAGTGGTAGATGTAGTCGCCGCCGAACGCGGGGTCGAACGCCACCCGGACGCCGACGGACTCTCCCGGCCGCACCATCACGGTGTCCTTCAGCCCGTCCTCGGTCGGCATCGGCGGCCCGCCGTCGCGGTCCAGCACCCGGAAATCGGCCAGATGGACATGGAAATTGTGCTGGATCACCTGGTTCTCGTTGACGATCCGCCACGTCTCGGCGGCGCCGCGCTCGACGGTGAAGTCGATCCGGCGAGGGTCGAACGCCCTGCCGTTGATGAATCCCATGCCCGTCTTCTTGTCCATGGAGAGGCGGAATTCGCGGGCGGCGGTGGCCGGACGCAGCGCGGGCAGGGTCGCGAGGCGTTCGGGGACACGGCTGCCGTCCCGGACGCGTCCGCACACGTCGAAGCGGAGAATGCCGTTCGTGGACGGCCGGGTGGAGAACCCGTCGCGGAGCACGACCCGCGCGCCGGGTGCGTACCTGGAGAAGTCCACGACGATGTCGGCGCGCTCGCCGGGTGACAGCGGAACGGAGGTCGTGGTCAGCGGCGCCGGCAAAAGCCCGCGGTCGGTGGCGATCTGCTGGAATGCGTCGCCGGTCGACAACTCCGCCTTGAAGAACCGCATGTTCGCCGCGTTCAGCAGCCGGAACCGGTACTTGCGCGCCGCCACGCGGAAATACGGCTGAGGACGCCCGTTGGCGAGAATCGTGTTGCGGCCGGCGAAATCCTCGGGAATGTAGACGAGAGAGCCGTCCTCGCCAAAACGGGCGTCCCTGAGCACGATCGGCACGTCGAAGCGCCCGCTCGGCAGCCCAAGCCCCGCCTCGCATTCGTCATGCAGCAGATAGGCCCCGGCCAGCCCCCGGTACACGTGCTCGGATTCCAGATGGTGCGCATGGTCGTGATACCAGAGCGTCGCCGCGCGCTGCCCGTTCGGATAGCGGTACCGCCTGGCCCTCCCGGGCTCGACGAGATCCATCGGCCCGCCGTCGTCCTCCGGCCGGACCGCGCCTCCGTGCAGGTGCACCGTCGTCGGCTCGTCCAGGCGGTTCACATGCTCGACCACCACGCGCCGTCCGGCCCGCGCCCGGATGGTGGGGCCGGGGAACGCCCCGTTATAGGCCAGTACGGGCGTCCGCGTCCCGGGAAGGATCTCGGCCAGCGCCGATGCCGCGGCGAGCCGGTAGTAGTCGGCGTCGCGCGTCGAGCGCACCGGCCGCGCCTCGACCGGCACGGGCATCGGCACCGAGAACGGCGGCGGAACGCGAGCCCACCGAACGCCCGCCGCCCCACCGACGACCCGCCCTGCGAGCCCGCCCGCGGACAGCTTGAGCAGCGCCCGCCGATCCAGAGTTCCCACGTCCCCCGCCGTCACCCCGCCGCACCGCGCTCCGCCCACCAACTGCCCTCCCCGCGCCCTCCCCGCCGAAACAGCGTCCGCGGGCCGCCGCGTCACCGCGCGGTGAAGTCAGGGTGCCGGTCCGCCCGGGGTCAGCGGGGGGCTGCGCCGGGTTGGAGTGGCGTCGTGGAGATGTGGCCGTTGCCGCAGACCACGCCCTGGTTCCAGTTGACGGCGAGGTGGGAGCGCTCGTCCGGCGGGGTGACCCAGGCGAGCCCCGGCGTGGGCGCGCAGGCTCCGTGCTCCGGTTCGCGGGGGCCCGGCACGACGGTCCATTGGAGCCGCGCGTGGGCGCTTCCGCCGGGCTGGAGCCTGACGGTCTGCGGGCCTGGTGGGGAGAGCCGTTCGACGCGGGTGGGGATCGGGTGGTCGGACGCGGTGAGCAGCAGCATCCCGACATAGCCGTAGACGTGGCAGGCCGAGCCGGAGGTGTTCGTGAGGGTGAGGAAGGCGTAGCGCTGCCCGGCCGCGGGTCCGGCGGTGCTGATGCGCGCCTCCAGGTCGTCAGAGCGGCAACGTCCCGAGGCATGGGACGGGCTGCCGGACGACGCGCTCGGGGTCGGGGCGAAGTCCCTCGTGATCGTCGGGGACGGCGGCGTGCCGGGGGCGGCGGTCGTCCTGCTGGGGGTGGGCGAGGCGCCCGAATCGCCGCCGCCGCCGCAGGCGCACAGCACGGCGGCAGCGGAGGCGAGGACGATCGCGAACGGCGGCTTGCTGATCCCTGACGGTCGCACGCGCCCCTCCTCACGCCGGCATGAGCCGTATATGCCCGATGCCGGTCCGCTCAAGGGGCCCGGCATCGGCCATATGAGGCCCGGAGCGCGCTACCGGGAGGTGATCGTCTCGTCCGCCGGGCTCGCCGCCGTGGTCACGTCGAACTGGAGGCCGCCGGACGTCGCCGACACCTCCACGTGCCGCCCGTGCTCCAGGTCGCCGGCCAGCAGCAGGTCCGACAGCTGGTCGTCCACCTCGCGCTGAATGGTGCGGCGCAGCGGTCGGGCGCCGAACTCGGGCTGGTGGCCGCGCTCGGCGATCCAGTCGACGGCCTCCGGCGTGAACGACACGGTGACGTCCTGGGCGCGGAGCCGGCGGCGCGTCTCGTCCAGCAGCAGGTCGGTGATCTGCCGGAGCTGGTTCGCCTCCAGCCGCTTGAACACGATGATCTCGTCGATCCGGTTGAGGAACTCGGGCCGGAACGACTCGCGCAGCCGCCGCATGATCCGGTCGCGCAGCGCGGTGTCCTCGCCCTCACGGCCGCCGAACCCGATCTCGGTCCGGCCGGTGATCAGGTCGGAGCCGAGGTTGCTCGTCATGATCACCACGGTGTTGCGGAAGTCGACGGTGCGGCCCTGCGCGTCGGTGAGCCGCCCGTCGTCCAGCAGCTGGAGCAGGACGTTGAACACGTCCTGGTGCGCCTTCTCGATCTCGTCCAGCAGGATCACCGAGTACGGCTGCCGCCGCACCGCGTCGGTGAGCTGCCCGGCCTCCTCGTAGCCGACGTATCCGGGCGGCGCGCCCATCAGCCGGCTGACGGTGTGCCGCTCCTGGAACTCGCTCATGTCGAACCGGATCATCCGGTCCCGGCTGCCGAACAGCGCCTCCGCGAGCGCCTTGGCCAGCTCGGTCTTGCCGACGCCCGTCGGGCCGAGGAACAGGAACCCGCCGATCGGACGGTCCGGGTCGCCCATCCCGGCACGGGACCGCCGGACGGCCCGCGAGACCGCCGCGACCGCGTCCTCCTGGCCGATGACGCGCCCGTGCAGATGCTCCTCGAGCTTCGACAGCCGCTCGCGTTCCGCCTGCGTCAGCTGCGTCACCGGGACGCCGGAGATCCGCGACACGACCTCGGCGATGTCCTCGGTGGTCACCTCCGGGACGCCGACCGGCTCGTGGTCGTCGCGCATCCCCGCCAGGTCGTCCTGCAGCCGGTTGATCTCGTCGCGCAGCTCCTTGGCCTTCTCGTAGTCCTCGTCGGCGACGGCCTGGTCCTTCTCGCGGCGCCGCCGGTCGAGCCGGTCCTCCAGCTCGCGGCGCCCGCCGTCGCGCGTCCCGGACCGCAGCCGCACCCGCGCGCCCGCCTGGTCGATCAGGTCGATCGCCTTGTCCGGCAGGAACCGGTCGGTGAGGTAGCGGGTGGACAGGTCGACGGCCGCGACCAGCGACTCGTCGGTGTAGCGGACCTGGTGGTGCGCCTCGTACCGGTCGCGCAGCCCGCGCAGGATCTCGACGCTGTCGTCGGCGGACGGCTCCGGCACCATGATCGGCTGGAAGCGGCGCTCCAGCGCGGCGTCCTTCTCGATGTTGCGGCGGTACTCGTCCACGGTCGTCGCGCCGACCACGTGCAGCTCGCCGCGCGCCAGCGCCGGCTTCAGCATGTTCCCGGCGGTCATCGCGCCCTCGGCGCCGCCCGCCCCGACGAGGGTGTGGATCTCGTCGATGAACACCACCAGCTCGTCGGCGTGCGCGCGGATCTCGTCCACGACCTTCTTCAGCCGCTCCTCGAAGTCGCCCCGGTACCGGGTGCCCGCGACGACGCCGGACAGGTCCAGCTGGACGATCCGCTTGCCGCGCAGCGTCTCGGGGATGTCGTCGTCGACGATCCGCTGCGCGAGGCCCTCCGCGATCGCGGTCTTGCCGACGCCGGGGTCGCCGATCAGCACCGGGTTGTTCTTCGTGCGCCGCGACAGGACCTCGACGGTCTCCTCGATCTCCTCGTCCCGGCCGATCACCGGGTCGATCCGGCCCTCGCGGGCCAGGGCCGTCAGGTCGCGGCCGAACTCGTCCAGCGTCGGGGTCTCGGAGTGGCCGTTCCCGCCGTTCTTCGGCGGCTGCCCGCCGCCGCCCGCGGCCGCCGACTGCAGCGTGTCCGGGGTGACGTGCGCCGCGTCGAGGATGCGTCCCGCGCTGGAACCGCGGTCCAGCGCCAGCGCGAACAGCAGGTGCTCGGGCCCGATATAGGACGACCCGAGCGCGCGCGAGACCTGGTGCGAGTCCAGCAGCGCGCGCTTGGCGGCCGGGGTCAGCTCGGGCTGGGCCTCGCGCGGCTCCCCCCGGTACGCGTGGTTCTCGATCTCGTGCTGGATCGCGTCGGGGTCGGCGCCCGCGCGCTCCAGCCAGTGCCGGGTGCCCTGCTGCCGCGTCGCCGCCCACAGCAGGTGGTCGGCGTCCAGGTCGCGGCTGCCCCACTGCGCCGCCCGCGTCGCCGCGTCCCGGACGAGTTCGCGCGCGGGCTCGCTCATCAGCCGGGCGAGGTTGATCCGCTCGGTCGGCCGCCGATGCGCCCGGGTCCCGAAGAACCGGGCGAGCATCTCCTCGAACGGGTCCATCCCGCCGGATCCGTACCACGCCGTCATTGAGAACCTCCCGTCCCCGTGCTTCGGTCCCGCGAATCGCAGGTCCCACGAATTGCTCGGGTCCCACGATGTGCTTCGGTCCCACGATGGCAACGGTCTGGACCGTGCCCACGCGGCTGCGCCGGAAACACCAGGTGAGCGGCCTGCCGGGGCCCGCGGTCAGAGCCGGGTGCCGGGATGGATCAGGTTGACCGACAGCAGCAGGGCGCGGTCGCCGAGGATCTCCTCCGGGGCGCCCTCGGCGACGATCCGGTGCTCCTCGGAGAAGACCACGCAGCGGTCGGCGATGCGGGGCAGCGCCTCCAGGTCGTGGGTCGCGTTCACGATCGTCTTCCCGGCGGCGCCGAGCTGCTCGATCAGATCGGTCAGCCAGTACTGCGAGCGGGGGTCCAGCGCCGCCGTCGGCTCGTCGAACAGCAGCACCTCGGGGTTCGTGGCCAGCACGGACGCGATCGCGACCCGCTTCTTCTGGCCGCCCGACAGCTGGAACGGCGCCCGGTCGGCGAGCGCCTCGATACCGAGCATCGCGATCACCTCGTCGACCCGGGCGGACGCCTCGTCCGCGCTCAGGCCGAGCTGCAGCGGCCCGAACGCGATCTCCTCGCGGACGTTCGGCGAGAACACCTGCGCGTCGGAGTTCTGGAACACGAACCCGACCCGGGACCGGAACGCCTGCGAGAACTGCTCGTCCTCCAGGGTGTCCTCGGTGACCGGCTGGCCGAACGCGGTGAACTCGCCCGAACTCGGGAAGACCAGCCCGTCCAGCAGCTTGAGCAGGGTGGACTTGCCGCAGCCGTTGGCGCCGAGCAGCGCGACCCGCTCCCCGGCGCGGACCGTCAGCGACACCCCGTCCAGCGCGGGATAGCGGTCGAGGTAGGAGTAGCCGACCTCGCGGCACTCGAACGTGACGCCGGCCGCGCCGGTCGCGCCGGTCGCGGGCGCGACCGTCTCCGGGTTAGTTGCCAAGGAAGTGATCCCCGATGAGTATCGCCGCGGCCAGCGCGGCGCAGCAGAGGGCCGCGGCGATGTCGAAGCCGGTCAGCCGGAACGCCTGGAGCGTCCGGGCGTCGCCGCGGTAGCCGCGCGCCGTCATCGCCTGGTGCACCTCTTCCGACAGCTGGTTGGCCTTGCCGAACAGCGCGCCGCCGCTGGCGCCGAGGAAGGCGCGGGCGCCCCCGTCGTGCTTGGCCGCCCCGATCGTACGGGACGTGCGCGCCTGGTACATGTCGGTGACGGTGTTGAGCAGCAGGAAGATGTACCGGTACGCCATGCCGATGATCAGGATGAAGATCCGCGGGACGCCGACCGAGCGCAGCGCCGCCAGCAGCCGCACCCACGGCGTGGTCAGGGTCAGCAGGACCACCAGCGAGATCGACACCGCGACCCGGCTGACGACCAGGCCCGCGGACGTCAGGCCCTGGCTGGTGAACCCCTCGGCGCGGCCGTGCCAGTGCCACAGGGTCAGCACCACGTCCCCGTGCGTGACCACGGACAGCGTCGCGGGCAGCACGACGATCCCCGTGAAGATCGGCACGAACAGCCAGACCCGCTTGATGAAGAACCCGACCGGCAGCCTGGACGCGGCGGCCAGCGCCAGCGTCACCGCGTAGACGGCGACGAGCGTCGGGATGTTGCGGGCCAGCCCCGCGGCGACCAGCAGCACGATCATCGAGAGGAACTTCACCCGCGGGTCGACGCGCTGCAGCAGTCCGCGCTGCCGCGCCGTGTCGTCGCTGAACATCACCTGGCGGAGCAGCCCCGCGCCGCCGTTCAGCGTCTTGCGCAGGTAGCCGCCCTTCTTGCGCTTGCCGATGCACCCGCACGGGCACATCGCCAGCTCCTTCTGGAGCAGCCACTGCGGCACCTGGACCCGCTCGTCGACGGCCTGCTCGCTCACGACCGCAGCTCCCGCGGACGCCGCGCTCACGACTGCTCCGCCGTCTCGTGGCGGCGGGTCGCGCCGCGCCGGGCCGCCGCCCAGCGGACGGCCGCGGTGATCAGGAAGATCGCGGCGCCCACGATCGCGATGCCGACGACCGCGGAGACGATGTAGCCGATCGTCGGATGCGCGTCCGAGGTGAAGTCGTAGCCGTCGAACAGCGCGTGGTGCCAGAAGCCGTTGTACTTGTTCAGCCCGCTCGGCACCGCCGACAGGCCGTACTTGTGCAGGTCGAGGTCCTCCGGGGCGTCCTCACCGAACGCGCCGCCGGGCGCCAGCAGGCCGAGCGGCGTGAGGACGGCCATCACCGCCACCGCGCCGAGCGCGACGCGCAGCGGCCGGCCCCGCCGCGGCGCGGCCGCCTTCTCGCCGTCCGCCGCGACGCCCGCGTGGTTGACGCGCAGCAGCGGGAGGTTGGCGCGCTGCAGGTAGGCCACGACGCCGCCGGTGAGGATCCCCTCGGCGATGCCCGCGATGGTCAAGTGCGCCAGCATCATCGCCGGGATCGTCTGGTCCAGGTGGTACGGCGCGTACAGGGGCGCGCCGGCGGCGTTGTGGAACAGGTCGGGCTGGAGGCCGAACTCGATCGCCGCCGCGAACGCCGCCGCATTGATCCCCGCGTAGCCGCCGACGGCCGCCGCGAGGGCCCGGCGCGGGGCGGTCAGCTCGGACCGCCCGGCGATCAGCTTGTACACCCCGTACCCGACGAACGGGGCGAGGACGGCCATGTTCGCGCAGTTGAAGCCGAACGCCAGCACGCCGCCGTCCCCGAACAGCAGGGCCTGAAAGCCCAGCGCCACGCTGACCGCGAGCACCGCCGCCCACGGCCCCAGCAGGATCGCGATGATCGTCGCGCCGATCGCGTGCGCGGTGGTGCCGTCCGGGATGGGGATGTTGAACATCATCACCAGGAAGCTGACGGCGGCCAGCACGGCCAGCGTCGGCACGTGCCGGTTGCGGACCACGCGCTGCACGCGGCGGACCGCGACCGCCCAGGCCGGCACGGTGATGGCGTACCCCACCGCACAGGTCTGCGGACTCAGGTATCCGTCGGGAATGTGCATGCCCACCCACTCACGTTCAACGACGCACAGATGCCGCAGTTGCGACCTTCTCGCAATAAGTTAGTCGAACCGAGCACACCCGACCACAACCGCCCCGCCAGGTAAGGCCACTGCGACCCTCCGGCCACTCAGGGTCCCGGACGCTCACGCGGGCTGGCAGTGCCCGCACCACACCGTCATCCGCCCGGAGACGCGGCGCCGGGACAGCCGCGTGCCGCAGCGCGGGCAGGCGCCCTCCGGGTCGTCGCGCGCCCCGGTCAGCCAGGTCCGGCGGGGCGGCACCCGCTCCGCCTCGACCGACCGGCGCAGGACGTCCCGCATCGCCCTGTGCAGGGCCTTCACCTCGTCGCCGTCCAGGTCCCGGGCCCGGCGCAGCGGGTTGATCCGGGCGCGCCAGCAGATCTCGTCGGCCAGCAGGTTGCCGAGCCCGGCGATCACCGACTGGTCCGTCAGCGCGCTCTTGAGCCGGCCCCGCCGGTCTCGCAGCCGGTCGGCGAGGCCGTCCCGCGACAGGTCGAGCGCGTCAGGGCCGAGGTCGGCGAGCCGCCGGTCCGCCTCGTCGCCGTCCTCCGCGAGCCGGACGCCCTGCAGCTTGCGCATGTCGCGGTAGCGCAGCTCGCCGTCCCCGAAGCGCCAGATCACGCGGTCGTGCGGGTGGACCGGCTCGTCGCCGGCATGCCACGACAGCGACCCGGTCATCCCGAAATGCAGCATCAGCACCGGCCCCTGCACCGGCGCGACCAGCCATTTCCCGCGCCTGCGCGGCTCCTCGAACCGGTGCCCGCGCAGCGCGCGGCCCAGCCGCCCCGCGCTCACCCCGCGCAGGACGCCGGCGTCGCGCACCTCCACCGACCGGATGCGGTCGCCGGTGTGCGCGGCGAGCACGCGGCGGAAACCCTCGACGTCGGGAAGCTCCGGCATGCCCTCCCCCTACCCGCTGTGCGGTTTCCGCGCCCCGGTTTGTCACCGTTGGCCATGGTGCGGCGCGGCCCCCGGAGTTACCTTCCGGTAGGCCGAATCGGAAACGCTCGCTATTCGATTCGGTGTCGCATGCCCGACCACCCCACCCCGGGAGCCCCCATGCGCCGCAGACCCGCCGCGTTCGCCCTGGCCACCGCCCTCACCCTCGGCCTCACCGCCGCGCCCGCCTTCGCCTCGCCCGCTCCGCCCGGCCCGCCGGTCGCGCCGTCCACCGCGTCCGCGCTCGCGGCGGCGCAACTGCCGAACTTCGACCCGCTCACACCGTCCGCGAACCCGGTCGAACTGACCAGCGACCCGCACGACCTCGGCAAGGTCACCTACACCTACAACGGCCAGACGCACACGGTGCAGGACTACCTGAACCGCGCCGCGCAGGGCTTCGTCGTCCTCGACGGCAGCAAGATCCTGGACGAGTGGTACGCGGCCGGCTACTCCAAGGACTCGCTGTTCCAGTCCTGGTCGATGGCCAAGTCCTACACCGCCGACGCGATCGGCGTCGCCCTCGGCGAGGGAAAGATCCACTCCATCGACGACACGGCCGGCGCCTACGTCCCCGAACTAGCGAACACCGCCTACGGGGCCGTGACGATCCGGAACCTCCTCCGCATGGCGTCCGGAATCGGGTGGAACGAGACCGTCGACGACGTCCCGCTGCACGTCGGCGTCAGCCTCGGCCTCTACAGCACCCTGCAGTTCGCCGCCACCCGCACCAAGGCCGTCGAGCAGGGCACCCAGTTCAACTACACGAGCCTCAACACCGCCGTGCTCGCCCTCGTCCTGCAGAAGGCCACCGGCGAGCCCTACTACCGGTACCTCCAGGAGAAGATCTGGGGCCCCGGCGGCATGGCCGCCACCGCCTACGTCGGCAACGACTCCCACGGCGACGCCCTCGGCTACTGCTGCATCTACGCCACCGACCGCGACTTCGCCCGCTTCGGCAAGCTGATGCTGGACGGCGGACGCGGCGTCGTCCCGGCCTCGTGGGTCGCCCAAGTCGGCACGCCCTCGGGCGTCAGCCCGTCCTACGGGCTCGGCTGGTGGATCGACGGCACCGACGGTTACTACGCCAGCGGTCTCGGCGGACAGCTCATCTACGTCTCGACGAAGTACCACGTCGTGATCGTCAAGAGCACGTTCCTCAACCCCGACGAGGCCGAGACGCTCCCGGCCTTCCGCGCCGTCGCCGCCGAGGTCGCCCGCAACCGCTGAACCCGGAGTGACCCGCGCCTCCGCGCGCGGGTCACTCCTCCATGTGCGGGTTGACGAACACGTCCTTGATCTCCGCGGCCGTCAGGTCGGTGCGCCCCGTCAGGTCGTTGCGGGGGTCGGCGAACCGGAACCGGTAACCGCCGGGCGGCAGGTGGCCGATCTCCCACCAGTTCCCGTCGAGGTCCTTGAGGTAGAACGAGTACACGCCGTGCTGCCGCACCGGCTTGTTCAGTTCCTTGACCCCGTACTCGTCCTGGACCGCGCTGATGTCGCGGTACGCCTCGTCCACTTCCTCATCGCTACCCACGTCCAGCCCATTGTGATAGAGCAGCGGCATATCCGGCCGATCCGGTTTCGATTCCACGCAGACATACGTGTGATCGCCACCGAGACGAATGTAGAGCGCCGCCTTCATCGGCTGGACGACCTCCAGTCCGAGGACCTCCTCGTAGAACCGGCGGGTGGCCGCGACATCGGTGATCTTGAGCGTCCCGTGGGACAGGAACCGCGTCTTCACCACGGGTTCCCTCGTCGACCGCTGCGTGATCCCCGGCATAGCGCTTCCCTTCACCTCGACGGCGATGGCCACCATTCCATAAGGGCCTTTTGCCCACAATGCCGGAAGAGTGAGTATTTGCACGGCCGGCGCGTCACCCAGCGTCGTCCGAGCCCCGTCCCCATTCGCGCTGCGCGCCCGCGCGACCTGCTCAAGCGCCGCCTTGAAGCCGAGAAAGACCTCATCGCCCGGAGCCGCCGATGAATGCCGGCCAGGATCACACGCGCCTTGGCGATCTCGTCCCGCCCACGATGGTGCCGACGATCTGCTTGTGCTGTCCCGACAGCCGCACCAACTCGCTCGGGCGCGCCCCCACCTCCCCGAGCACAGCCAGCACCGACGGTTTCGCCTACACCCTCACCCGCACACTCGGCGCCCCGGTCGCCGAGGCCTGGTCCGCCTGCACGGACGCCGCCCAGTACGACCGCTGGGCGGGCGCCGAGGACGTCGTCCCGAACGTCCGCCCCGGCGGCGACCGCGTCCCCCTGACCGGCGTCTACACCGAGGTCGTCGAGCACGAGCGCCTCGTGATGGGCATGCACGTCCCCGGCCGCGCCGAACCCGTCCTGATGACCGCCGAGTTCACCCCATCGGCGACCGCACCCAGATCAGCCTGTCCCAGTTCTTCGACACCGCCCCCGACCGCGACCAGGCAGAAGTCGGCACCTGACCGAGACCGCTCCTCTGGGAGCCCGCGCCATAAGGGGCTCCCAAGAACGAACCGACGGGGCAGACCGTCACGGGCGGGAATGGTGTTCGGGACCAGGTCGAAGGGTGTTCGTGCGGTGGGGTGGCGCTGGCGTACGGGGCCGCCCCTCCAAAGTCAAGGGCGCCTTCGGCGTCGCTTCGCGATGGACTTCGTCCACCCTTGACTTTGGAGCCTCTGCGGCCCCTGAGGCAGCGCAAAGGGGCAGGCTCCGCCTGCCCCGCCCCGGGTCGCGCCACCCCACCGCCCCCGAACCAGCGGACGAAGAGTCGGGCGGGCGGAACGCCGAGGGGCTGACGATGGCACGAGTCGGCTGCGGCGTGCGGGCGTGCTGACCTCGCCGAAGGGGATGGTCGGTGCCGATCCCGATCCCGGTACGGATGGAGCGGTAGGGGGCCGGGGTGACGTGGGCATGCCGGTTCGCCCGAGATCCGGATTGGATTCGGGCGAACCGGTGCCGTGGAGGTTGGGGCGGGTTATGCAGCCCAGTTGGCGGTGGTGTCGGGTGGGCCGAACGGCCCCGGCGGCCCACTACCCGTCCGGGTTCTTGATCGGGCACCCGGTGGTGGTAGCAGCCGGTAGACGTACTGCCCGTCGGGATCTTTGGTGATCCCGATCTGGTTTGGGCTGGTGTGTTTGAAGCGGTTGTGCCATCCGCAGGTGAGGGCGAGTTGGTCGATGTCGGTGGGGCTGTTGCCCAGGGCCCAGCCGTTGACGTGGTCGACTTCGCACAGCGTCCCGGGGATCTCGCATTCCCGCACCGCGCAGGTCGGATACTGCGTCTCCAGTACCTGCCGTTGGGCGGCGCTGGCGAACCGCTCCCGGTACCCGAGATACAAGGGCGTGTGGCCGCGTCCGAGCAGGAGCGGCGATACACCGGCCGCTAGGGCGATGCGGCGGGCTTGGGCGGCGGGGATCGGTGTGCCGTCGGTGAGGCGGGCCGGAGCATTGCCGCCGGTCAGTGTCTCCAGGTCGCAGATGACCGTGACCTTGGTGGCCTTGTGCCCACCCGACAGGACACTCGACAGGGCGGCCGCCGTCCGCTCTCCTGCATCGCGGTGGTCATCAGGTCCGGCCGGCTTGACCAGCGGGCCCAGGGTGCCGTCCCAAATGGCGGCGTCCTCGGCGTTCAGCCAGCCCTTGATGTAGCGGCCGCCGTCCAGCGAACCGGTACTGGTGATCCACGACTTGGCGTACCCGCGCTTGACGTCTTGGCCGGGGGCGGCTTCGGTGCCGTCGCGTTCGGCGATCACGTCACAGATGCGGCGGCCGAACACCCCCACCTTCGCCGCCGAGAACCCTT
>NZ_BAAAMR010000056.1:0-69761 GCF_039529375.1 Actinomadura napierensis | reverse complement strand
CTGCTCGGCGAGGCGTCCGCGCTCCGCGCGGCGGCCGGGGCGCCGCTGCCGGCCGCCGAGCGCGGCGACGTGGACCGCGCCGCCGGGAGGATCACGGCGGCGATCGGCGTTGCCCTGTTCGAGAGCGAATTCGAGCACGGCCGGCGGGCCGGGCGTACGGAGGGAGCACCATGAGCGAGGACCTCGGGTTCGGCTGGCAGAGCGGGCTGCTCGACCTGCCCGCCTACCTGAAGCGGATCGGCTACGACGGCGATCCGCGGCCGGACGCCGCGACCCTGCGCGCGCTGCACCGGGCGCACGTCACCGCCATCCCGTTCGAGAACCTGGAGATCATCCTGGGCCGGCCGATCACGCTGGACCTGGCGACCGTGCAGGGCAAGCTCGTCGACCGGCCGCGCGGCGGGTACTGCTTCGAGCACAACCGGCTGTTCGCGGCGGTGCTGGAGAAGATCGGCTTCGAGGTCGTCGCGCTGACCGGCCGGGTGTCCATGGGCGCGGCGAAGCTGCTCCCGGGCACGCACGCGCTGCTGCACGTCCGCACGCCCGGGCAGCCCGTGGAGGAGCCCGCGCTGCTGTGCGACGTCGGGTTCGGCGCCGGGCCGCTGGAGCCGCTGGAGATCCCCGGCGACCGGGAGGCCGACCAGGACGGCTGGGGGTTCCGGCTGCGGCCCGGGCGCGTCACCACCGCGTGGAGCCCGAGCACCCACCTGTGGGAGATGCACCAGCGCAGCCCCGACGGCTGGATCCAGCGGCACACCTTCGCCCTGGACGAGGCGTTCCGCGTCGACTTCGATGTGCTGAACCACTACGTCTCCACCAGCCCGCGCTCGCCGTTCACGGCCCGTCCCTACGTCCAGCGGTTCTCCCCCGAGGCGCTGCACGTGCTGGACGGGACGACGCTGACCACCAGGCGCCCGTCCGGCGAGTCGAGCGAGCGGGCGCTGGCCCCCGAGCAGGTGCCCGGCACGCTGGCCGAGGTGTTCGGGATCGTCCTGGACGGCGACGACCCGGCGCGGCTGGTGAAGGCGCTGGACGGATCTAATCTAGACGTGTAATGTCCAGGTTATGCGGATCAGCGAGGGGGTCGAGTGGGCGGCGCACTGCCTGCTGCTGCTCGACTGGATGGGCGAGGACCGGCCCGTGCCGACGGCACGGCTCGCGGCCGGCTTCGAACTTCCCCCGCCCTACCTGAACAAGCAGCTCCAGGCCCTGGTCAAGGCGGGCCTCGCGACCTCGACGCCCGGCGCGCGCGGCGGCTTCCGGCTCGCCCGCCCGCTGGAGAAGATCACGATGATGGAGGTCGTGGCGGCGATCGAGGGCCCGGAGGACGCCTTCCAGTGCACCGAGATCCGCCGCCGGGGCGCGGGCGCCGACACGCCCGAGTCCGCGCTGCGGCGCCCGTGCGCCGTCAGCACCGCCATGCGCAAGGCGGAACTGGCCTGGCGCCGGGAATTGGCCGCCCAGACGCTCGCCGACGTGCGCGCGGCGGCCGAGCGCAGCGCGCCGCGGGTCGGTGAGAGCATCCGCGCCTGGTACGCGCGCAACTGATCATCCGGCCCCGGACCCCCGGTCCGGGTGCCGGCCGGCCCAAAAACTGGATATCCCCCATCCTGGAAAGGGAAACACCCATGAAGGCACGCATCGAGAACATCGGCTCCGTCGCCGCCGACGCCTACAAGGCGCTGCTGAACCTGGAGGCGGTGCTGCACCGCAGCGGCGTCCCGCAGACCACGCTGGAACTGGTCAAGCTGCGCGCCAGCCAGATCAACGGCTGCGGCTTCTGCGCCGACATGCACGCCTTCGACGCCAAGAAGGCCGGCGAGACCGACGAGCGCCTCTGGTCGGTCGCCACCTGGCGCGAGGCCCCGTACTTCACCGACGAGGAGCGCGCCGCGCTCGCCCTCACCGAGGCCGCCACCCGCATCGCCGACAACCCGGCGGGCGTCCCCGACGACGTCTGGGACGACGCCGCCGACCACTACGACGAGCAGGCCCTGGCGTACCTCGTCATCGCCATCGGCGCGATCAACTCCTGGAACCGCATCAACGTCACGACCCGCCAGATCGCGGGCTCGCTCCGCGCCTGACACGGTCAGGAGGCGGCCGGGGACCGGTCGGGTGACGGATGCCCGGCCGGTGGCCGGTCTCCTAGCGTCGATGGCGACGAGAGGAGACCCCCATGAACAGGGATGACGCGGTCACGAGCTGGATCGCGGGGGCCGCGCGGCCGGTCGCCGCCGCTTCGGCGGACGGGCCGCTCGGCGACCTGGAGCCGCTGCGGGACGCGGCGGGCGGCGCGCGGGTGGTGGGCCTGGGGGCCGCGACGCGGGGTGCTCACGAGATGTTCGTGCTGCAGCACCGCGTCCTGCGGTTCCTGGTCGAGGAACTCGGGTTCAGGACGCTCGCGCTGGAGGAGGACTGGACGAACGGCCTGCGCCTCGACGCGTACGTCCGGACGGGCGCGGGCGACCCGCGCGCCCTGCTGTCCGACGCGTGGCTGCCCTGGCGGACCGAGGAGGTCCTGGACGCGCTGGTCTGGATCCGGGCGTTCAACGAGCGCCATCCGGACGATCCGGTCGGGGTGTTCGGCCTGAACTTCACCACGGTCCGGGCGGCCGCCTACGACATGGTCATCGATCACGTCCGGCGGGCGGCGCCCGGGCGGCTCGCCGAGATCGAGCGGCTGTACGCGCCGCTGCGGCCGGCCGGCGACATCGACGAGCACGTCGGACGGTTCCGGCGCGAGCCCGGCAAACAGCCGTCCATCGACCGCGCCCGGCAGGCGCACGCGCTGGTCCGCGAGCTGGACGGCGAGCCGGACGGCGACGGCGAGGCGCTCCACGCGGCGCAGGCGATCCTGGACTTCCACCGGTTCCACGCCCTCCCGCCCGAGGAGATCATCCCGTTCAGCGAGCGGCGGATGGCCGCGAACCTGCTCTGGTGGCACGACCGGGCGCGGTCCAAGGTCGTCTACTGGGGCGGCCTCGCGCACGCCGCGAGCGGCGAGGGCGTGACCAGCGGGCCGTCCGCGCGCACGAACACCGGCGGCCACCTCCGCAAGCAGCTCGGCGACGGCTACCTCGCGGTGGGCCTGACGTTCGATCACGGCGCGGTGCACGGCGGCGTCCGGGTCCCGCCGCCGCCCGCCGCGTTCGGCGACGCCGTCCTCGGGCAGGCCGGGCCGCCGCACTACCTGCTCGACCTGCGCGGGCCGCATCCGGCGGAGGTCGCGGACTGGCTGGCGGCCCCGGCGCCCGTCCGGGTGATCGGCCCCGGCTACCGGCCCGAGGACGACGCCGACCACCGGATGCCCGGCTCGTCCCCCGGCGCCCTGCTCGACGTCGTGCTCCACTCGCAGGAGGTCACGCCGGCCCGCATGCTCAGGTGAGGTCGAGCCGGGCCAGCTCGCCCCGCGCGGCCACGCCGAGCTTCGGATACGCCTTGTAGAGGTGGTAGCCGACGGTGCGGGGGCTGAGGAACAGCTGCGCGCCGATCTCCCGGTTGCTGAGGCCGGCGGCGGCGAGCCGGACGACCTGGAGTTCCTGCGGGGTGAGCAGGGCGGCGAGGTCGTCGCGGCCCGCGTCCGCGCCGCCGGCCAGGCTCTCGCCCGCGGCGCGCAGCTCGGTGCGGACGCGCTCCGCCCACGGCGCCGCGCCGAGCCGCTCGAACGCCTCCAGCGCCGAGTGGAGCTGGGCGCGGGCGTCGTTGCGCCGCCTCGACCTGCGCAGCCACTCCCCGTAGAGCAGCTCGGTGCGGGCCCGCTCGAACGGGGTGCCGCCCTCCCGGTGCAGCTCGACGGCCTGCGCGAACGCCGCGTCCGCCGCGTCGTCCGCGGCGAGGAGGGCGGTGCAGCGCAGCGCGATCGCCTCCGCCCACGGCCGCCCGATCTGCCGCGCCCAGCCCGCGTACCAGTCGGCGGCCTCCCGGCCGAGCTCCGGACGGCCCGCGCGGACGGCGGCCTCGACCAGGTCGGGCAGGCTCGCGATCGCGCCCTGCCGGGACGGCCCGGCGACCACGTCCGACAGCCGGGACAGCGCGGCCTCGTGGCGGCCGAGGCCGAGGTCGAGCAGGCTGCGCGCCGCCGCCGCGTGGACGCTGCTCGGCGGGACGCCGCGGGCCAGCGCCTCCTCGGTCAGCTCGGCGCAGCGCTCCTCGTCGCCCTCGACGGCGGCGAGCAGCGCGAGGACGGTGGCGAGGTAGACGCGGATGCGGTGCTGCCCGGTGTCGGCCGCGATCCGCATGCCCTCGGCGGCGGCGGTGCGCGCGTCCCGGTGGTGGCCGAGCATCAGCAGCGCCCGCGAGCGGATCATCAGCACGTGCGCCAGCAGCCCGATCGCGCCCTGCGCGCGGTACCGGCGCTCCAGCTCGGCGGCGGTCTCGGCGGCGCCCTCCAGGTCGCCGAGCAGGATGTGCCACATCCCGATGCGGATCCGGTCGTGCGGGCTGTAGCAGGCGTTCATGCCGGCCATCAGCTCGCGCAGCGCGGCGACTCCCGCGGTCACGTCACCGGACGCGGCGAGCGGGTTCTGCCCGGCGAACACCCGGGTCAGGGCGCGCAGATGGGAGGCGTTCGGCAGGTCCAGCTCGGCGCCGCGCGCGGCGATGACCGCCACGGAGGCGAAGTCGCCGGCGTTGGCGGCGGCGCCCGCGGCCTGGAAGAACAGGTAGCCGGACGTGCGGGGGTCGAGCTCGGCGACGGACGCGGCGGTCTCGGCGAACATCCGGTACGCCTCCTTCGTCCGGTCCTGCTCGTCGGCGAGGGACGCGCGGATCAGCGTCAGGCCGGCGCGGGCGACCGGGTCCGGCAGGTCGGGTTCGGCGCGGGCGGCCAGCTCGACGGCCTTGTCGGCGAGCCCGGCGAACGCGTAGGCGCGGGCGGCGGACGCCAGCCGGCGGCCCCGCGCGGCCGGGTCGGGGCTGAGCCCGGCGGCGGTCTCGTACATCGCGGCGGCGGACGCGTCGCCGCCGGTGTCGCGCTCGGCGTCGGCGGTCGACTCCAGGACGGCGGCGACGACCTCGTCCGGGCCGCCCTCCGACCGCGCCAGGTGCCAGGCGTGGTGGCAGCCGTCACCGCGCTCCCGGTAGGCGTCGGCGAGCGCGCGGTGCGCGGCGAGGCGCAGGCCCAACGGCGCCTCGCCGTACGCGGCGGTGCGGACCAGCGGGTGCCGCACCTCCAGCCGGCCGTCCGCGGTGGAGCGCAGCAGGCCGCGGCGCTCGGCGGGCTCCAGGTCGCCGACGGACGCGCCGAGCCGGCCCGCCGCGTCCACGACGACGCCGGTCCCGCCGAGATCGTCCGCCGCGACCAGAAGGAGCAGCGTCCGCGACGGCTCCGGCAGCGCGGCGATCTTCTCGGCGAACGACCGCTGGATCCGCTCGTAGGCCGAGGACGCGTCGTGCGCCTGCGTCCGGAGGCCGGGCAGTTCGAGGAGCGCGAGCGGGTTCCCCATCGCCGCGGCGAGGACCTCGTGGTGGACATGCCGGGGCAGCTCGGCGGCGTGCCGGGCGAGCAGTTCGGTGGCCGCGGCCTTGCCGAGCCCGCGCACCCGCAGCTCGGGCAGGCCCGGCGCGGGGAACTCCGGGGCGTCCATGTCGCGGGCCGCGAACAGCATGCCGATGGGTTCGGCCTCCAGGCGGCGCGCGGCGAACAGCAGCGCTTCGACGGACGGTCCGTCCAGCCATTGCGCGTCGTCCACCGCGCACAGCAGCGGCTTCTCTTCGGCGAGGTCCGCCAGGAGGGTCAGGACGGCGAGACCCACGAGGAACCGGTCTCCGCCGTCGGTGTCCTGGCGGGCGCCCATGTTGAACGCGGCGCGCAATGCACCGGCCTGCGCCTCGGGTAGCGCGTCGACGCGGTCCAGATGCCCGCCCACGAGCATGTGGAGACCGGCGTACGGCATTCCGCTCTCGTACTCGACGCCCGTACCGCGCAGCACCCGCATGCCGGACGCTTCCGCAACGGCGTGGTCGAGCAGCGCGGTCTTGCCTATGCCGGCTTCACCGCGCAGTACCAGCGTCCTGCCGTGCCCCCCGCGGACCTGGCCGAGAAGCCGGTCGATCGCGGCCAGTTCCTCGTCCCGCCCGTACAACATGCCTTCACCCTAGGCGTTTATTCGCGGCGCCCCGGAGTAGGGGAAGCACATGACCGAGAAACGGGACGAGGACAAGCCGCTCGCCGACCGCCGCGCCGAGGCGGGGGCACCGCAGGAGACCGACGACGACTTCGCCGACGAGCACGCCCCCAGCCAGACCGACCCCCCGAACGCCGAGGCGGAGGCGCCCGGCGGCGAGGACGAGGGCTACCGCCCGCAGACCCAGGCCCCCTAGTCGATCACTCGGTGTCGTCACCCATTACTCACTGTCGTCACCGTGGTCCGACCCCACGGTGACGCCGACGACGTCGGGCAGTTCGCTCAGGATCGCGGTGAGATCGGGGACCGAGCCCGGTCCCTCCAGCACGAGCGTCACCACCGCGTTCCCTTCGCCGCGCCGCCCGGACCCCTCGCCGCGGTCGTGGCGCTCGTCGCGGCCGCGGTCGGAGTCGTCCGGCAGGCGCTCGCGCTCGACGTTCACCTCCAGGACGGCGAACCCGCGCTGCGTGCACTCCACCAGCACCCGCCGCAGCGCGCCGCGACCGTCCCGGTAGACGAGCCGCAGCCGGGCCAGGCCGGCGGGCCGGAACCGCTCCAGCGGCAGCCGCCGCGTCAGCGCGCTCAACCCGTACACCACCGCGAAATGCGCGCCGGTCACCGCGACCGCCAGCAGCCACAGCCCGCCGCCCGCCGCCATCCCGACCGCCGCCGTGACCCACACCACCGCCGCGGTCGTCAGCCCGCGCACCGCGTCCCGCCGGACGAAGATCAGCCCGCCGCCGATGAAGCCGATGCCGGAGACGATCTGCGCCGCCACCCGGGACGGGTCGAACGACACGTGCCCCGGCGCGTGCTGGAACCCGTACTTGCTGACCAGCATGAACAGCGCCGCACCGACGCCGACGAGGGTGTGCGTGCGCAGGCCCGCGCTCTTGTTGCGCAGCCCCCGCTCCAGGCCGATGCAGGCCGACAGCACCAGGGCGAGCAGCAGCTCGCCGATCTGCACGAGCCCCTGGCCTGGGGAAAGCTCCAACACCTTCGGTCCCTACCCTCCCGCCCGCACCGGAAGCCGCGCGCCGAGGCCGCCCCGGACGGTCACGTCCGGGGCGGCCTCGGCCTGTCCGTCTATTCGGGGTGCTCGGGCCGCTGGTCCGGCGGTGTCCCGCCGCCCTTGCCGCCGCCCCTGTTCCCCTTGTCGGTGCCGTGCGCGTGGCCCTTGGCCCGCGTCGACTTCGGGTCGGTGGCCTCCGGCGCCGGCTCCTCGGTCACGGCGGTCCGCCCGGACCGCCTCATCTCGGGCTGCTGCGGGTTCGGCATGATCCTCCCCTCCTATGCGCTGGACGGCTCGGGTCGCAGCGGGTCGTGGCCCACCGTCATCAGCTCGTGCCGCCAGCGCTCGTTGCTCGCGCCGTCCGGCGGCGGGGCGTCCAGATGCTCCTCGACGTAGTCCACGACCTGCCGCATCACGTCGGCGTCGCCGTCGGTGAGGTCGACCTTGCGCTTGCGCAGCAGGTCCACCACGCGGACGCCGAGCTCGGAGACGCCGGTTTCCGGATCCGCCGGGAACGCCTCCTCGCCCGAGGCGTCCGTGAGCAGCCAGGTGCGCAGCTCGTCGGACGTCATGTTGACGAGCCGGTGGAAGTCCTCCCAGGCCAGCTCCGCCTCGGCCGGTATGCGATCGTTCATGTCGCTCGCCCTACCCGGTGCCGGGCGAGCCATTCGTCCGTTAGAGCGGACCGCGGCGGGGAACACGCAGGCCATGGACCACTCCCACGCCCCCGTCCTGGAAGCCCTGGCCGCCTACCACCGGGAGGGCCAGGTCCCGTTCACCCCGCCGGGCCACAAGCAGGGCCGCGGCGCCGACCCGCGGGCCCGCGAGGTGCTCGGCGACGCGGTGTACCGGTCGGACCTGCTCGCGATCTCCGGGCTGGACGACCGGATGTCGAGCCACGGGGTGCTGGAGCGGGCGCAGGAGCTGATGGCGGACGCGGTGCACGCCGACGAGACGTTCTTCTCCACCTGCGGAAGCTCGCTCTCGGTCAAGAGCGCGATGCTCTCGGTCGCCGGACCGCACGAGAAGCTGCTGGTCGGGCGGGACGCGCACAAGTCCGTGGTGTCCGGGCTGATCCTGGCCGGCATCCGCCCGATCTGGGTGGAGCCGCAGTGGGACGCCGACCGCCACCTGGCCCACCCGCCGTCCGCCGGGGCCTTCGCCGCCCGGCTGGACGAGCATCCCGACGCGCGCGGCGCCCTCGTCACCAGCCCCACCCCGTACGGGACGTGCGCGCATCTCTCGGCGATCGCGGAGGAATGCCACAAGCGGGGCAAACCGCTGATCGTGGACGAGGCGTGGGGTGCGCACCTGCCGTTCCATCCCGACCTGCCGACCTGGGCGATGGACTCCGGCGCCGACGTGTGCGTGACCAGCGTCCACAAGATGGGCGCCGGCCTGGAACAGGGCTCGGTGTTCCACCTCCAGGGCTCGCTGGTCGACCCGAACGTGCTCAAGGCGCGCGAGGACCTGCTCGGCACGACCAGCCCGTCCGTCCTGCTGTACGCGGGCCTGGACGGATGGCGCCGCCAGATGGTCGAGCACGGCCACGAACTGCTCGGCAACGCGCTGGACCTCGCCGAGCGGGCCCGGTCCGAGCTGGCGGACATGGGCTTCGACGTGCAGGGCCGCGACGAGTTCACCGGCCCGGGACGCGCGCAGGACCTCGACCCGCTGCCGATCGTCATCGACCTCGCGGACCTCGGCACCAGCGGCTACCGCGCCGCCGACTGGCTGCGCGAGCACCACCGGGTGAACATGCACCTGGCCGACCACCGCCGGATCAGCGCCCAGCTGACCTTCGCCGACGACAAGGACACCGTCGGGCAGCTCCTCGCCGCCTTCCGCGACCTGCGCGAGAACGTCGACTCGCTGCGGGGCGTCCCCGAGGTGCACGTACCGTCGCCGTCCGACCTGCGGCTGGAGCAGGTCGTGCTGCCTCGCGACGCGTTCTTCGGTCCCGCCGAGCAGGTCTCCGCCGACGAGGCCGTCGGCCGCGTCTCCGCCGAGATGATCACGCCGTACCCGCCCGGCATCCCGGCCGTCCTGCCCGGCGAGCGGATCAACGCCCCGGTCATGGACTACCTGCGGACGGGCGTCGACGCCGGAATGGTCATTCCCGACGCCGCCGACTCCTCGGTGAAGAGCGTCCGCGTGTTCATTGAACGCTGATGTAGTCCTCGAGCCGCCCGACGCTGAACCCGCGCTTCTCGATCTGCTTGAGCAGGTGCGCGAACATCTGCGTCATCGTCTCGCCCTTGAGCTGCTCCCGCCCCCGGAAATGGGCGAGCAGGATGTCGCCCGGATGCAGTTCCTTGTTCGGGTCGTCGTACTGGAAATCGTGGATCTGCATCGAGGCCACCCACATCACGATGCCGCTGATCCCGCACTCGCGCGCCGCCTCCTGCGTCAGCGAGTTCCATCGCCCGAACGGCGGCCTGAGCAGCGTCGGCACCGTTCCGTACTGCTGGACCAGGGCGTCGCGGTCACCGCAGATCTCCTGCCGCTGCCCTTCCAGGCCGAGGCCCGGCAGCACCGGATGGGTGATCGTATGGTCCTGGATCCGGTTGCCGAGCGCCTGCAGCGGCTTGAAGTACCCGTAGTCGTCCTGGACGTCGTCCTTGGTGAGGAACATCGTGACGGGCACTTTCAGGTCGTTCATCATCTCGACGAACTTCGGGTCCTTCTCCTGCCCGTCGTCGAGCGTCACGAACACGACCTTGTCCTTGGTCGGGACGTTCTGGAAGACCTTCGCCGGGCCCTTCTTCGAGAGCTTCAGCGGTTTGTCGACGGGCGGTGCCGGAGCGGGCGCCATCGGCTCCAGCCCCCATTTCCGCCAGACCGCCGACGCGTCCGGCGCCTGCTGCTGGCCGACGGCGGGCGCGGCGACCTGCGGCTTCTCCTTGGCCGGCTTCTCCGCGGCCGATTTCTGGCAGCCCGCGAGCAGCAGTGCGAGAACCCCGGCCCCCGCGACGACACGGACAGACCGCCCCCAATAGTCCCCCATGTCGCAGAACTTACATCGCACCCCATGAGTCCATTGCGTTGGGCCCCGCGTCGCCTGACCGCTTCAGGCCAAAGACGATCATGGATTCGGCGGGCCCGTACGGTGGTGCCGGTGTCCGACACGCAGTCCACCCGCCCGGACCCGCCCGGCTTCGCCACCGCCCCGACCCGTCCGGACCCGCCCGGCCCCGTCGCCTGGCCGTCCGCCGACCCCCGACCGCCCGGGCAGGCGGCACCGGTGCGGGCCGTCCGCCGGGTGTTCCAGGCGTTCGGCGCCGTCCTCGGCGTCCAGGCGCTCGCGGCGTTCGCCGTCCTACTCATCCTCAACAGCTACCGGCGCGGCGCCGCCGGCTGGCTGCTGCCGCTCATCGCCGTCGCCGACCTCGCGGCCACCCTGCAGATCGGCTGGCTCGCGATCCGCGACATCCGGCTCGCCGGCGGCCGCACCACCGGCCCGCGCCGGATCCTCACCGCGCTCGTCATCCTCCTGATCGCGTGCCTCGCCGCCGCCGGCTACGCCGCCCACCGCCACGCCACCGCCCCCGTCCCAGGCACCTTGGGCACCCCGATCCAGGACGGCGACCTGACCTTCACCGCATCCGCGCCCCGCTGCGGCCTGAAACTCAAGGGCATCACCACCCACGGCACCCTCTGCCGCTTCCACCTGACCACCGCCAACACCGGCTCCACCCCCCTCCACCTAACCGCCGCCTCCCAACACCTCCACGACAACGGCGACACCTACCCCGGCACGCTCCTCCTCGCCCCGTCCCGCAAGAAATTCACAAAGTCGCCATTTCGCTCCCTACCCCCGGGCAGGACCTTCACCGGCTACCTCCTCTTCGACGTCCCGGCCACCTTCACTCCCCGCACCCTGGAACTGCACGCCACGGGCAAGAGCCGAGGAGTCCGCATCGACCTCGCGGCCACCTGACGTCCGAACATGACAACGTCGCACCAACACCGACAAACCTTGGACAGCGAACGGTCGGCCTCAGTAAATTGCCTTGGGCGAACTCCGGGATGCCACTGGGACGGGGCAGTCGATTTGCCAGACGCCGACCGAAGCGATTCCGATCTTCCTCCTTCTGGCCGAATGAATAAATTCACGTTCTGGGCGGTCGCGGGCGTGGCGGCCTTCGCGCTGCTCGTAGCGGGGTTCGTCGTCCTCAGCGGCCACGGCGACCACCACGAGCCCACGCCCGTTACCCGGGTCACCCGGCCCCGGCAGGCCGCGCGAGGTTGCTACGCGATCGCTGCCGCCCTGCCGAAGGTGAAGAGCGACATCCCTCTCGCCGACCTGGGGCGGGACCGGCTCAATGACTCCACCAAGAACGGCGGCAGTGTCTGCACGTGGAGTTCTCAGGCACATCACACAGTCCAGGTCTTGTTCCTGTACGAGAACGTCGCCGGTTCCGTTGAACAAGCCGGTCGGACCTTCGGCTCGGTCAAGGCCGACGTCGCCGATCACGACACGGGTTCGACCGGTGATCGCGCGGGGATCACGAACTTCGAGGTCACGGGTGCCGTCACCGGCCTCTCCGGTGTCGGGGACGAGGGGATCGCGGCGCCCGACAGAGGACGTGTCCTCAGCCGGGAAAGCCGTAGCCCCGACGGCCCCTATTTCGAACCGTCCGGCACTTACACGGTCGTCCGGACTGGAAGCATTACCCTGCAATTGGGCTTCAGCGGCGGAAGGTACTCCGGCACCGGTGGGGCTTCCGGCGAAGCGATCGACATCACCGGCTTCACGTATGCGGCGACCAGTTCGGTGGTCGAGCAACTGCTCGGTGCGGTCGTCGCCGCGGACTCCGGCAACTGACCGAAGGCGGGGACCGCTTCGATCGGGATCCTGCGACGGCAGATTGCTGTCGTGCGCAAGGAACTGCATGCACTCGACATGCGCGCCGCGAGCCAGTGGCGGCAGGTCTGACGCGCTGACGTCGCGGCTCTCCGCGCGGTCCCTGGCGGTCAGGTGGCTGTCACGGGGCCGGTGGGGAGGGTGAAGTGGGCTTGGACGCCGGGGGAGAAGAGGACGCTCGCCGGGGCGCCTTGCGGGGCGGGCAGGCCGGCGGCGGCTACCAGGTTCTCCTGGCATTCAAGTAGTTCGGCGCGGTGCAGGGGCCAGCGCGGGTGGGCGTTCCGCAGATACAGCGAGCGCCCCAGGAAGGTGTTGTGCAGGCCCCAGCGGGCCGTCAGGAAATGCTCGAGGGGAGTCGGCTCGTCTATTCGCTCCCCCGTGCGCACCACCATCCGGTAATGGGCGCCGCGGGGGCCGGGCCAGCGCCTTGAACCGGTGTAGGAGAAGACGTCGCCGGTGCGGCGGACCGACATGCGCGACCACAGGTAGGGAAGTCCGAAACCGGCTCGTCCCAGGAGGACGGGAATGAGGCGGGAGGCGTCCATGGAGCGGAAGACGACGCCGCGCCGTCCGTGGCCGTCCACCGAATACAGGCGGACGTTCGTCTCCGCGAAATTCCCGAGATACGGCACGCCCGGCAGCCCGAGCCAGCCGACGCCGTGCATGCGGAACGCGATCAGGCCGACGTAGGTGGCACCGTCAAGCGTGTCCGGGCGGGCGCCCGCCGGAAGGAGTCCCGCCACGTCAGCGGGGTCGGCGGCCCAGTGCACCATCGCCACGTCCAGCCAGGACTGGGTGAGCAGCGGGCGGTCGATCGAGCCCGGCGGATCGGGCGTGACCGGTTCGACGGGCGTGGAAAGCGGCGGCACCGCGCCAGCATAGGCGGCGGGAACCGGTCAGGCGGGACGCGGGACCAGGCGGAAGGCCACGAAGGCGGGCACCTGGTTCAGCCATTCGTGGTCGTCGGGGTACAGGGCCTCCATCTCCGGGACGGGAAGCGGTTCGAGCAGCTCGTCGATGAGGAAGCCGGCCTGGCGGAATTCGGCGCAGATGGCCGTCAGCGGCATGCGCCAGGAACGCACCGGCCAGTCGCGCTTCTCACTGAGCGATTCCTCGACGGGCTCGGCGGTGAAATACGAGCCGCCGAGCCGCACCCATTTCGCCATCGGATGCTCGGTCGACAGCACCAGCGCGCCGCCCGGCGCGAGGATCCGGCGCAGTTCCTCCAGCAGGGCGACGCGGTCGTCCAGGTAATGGATCGCGAGCGCGAGCACGACCAGGTCGGCCGACCCGTCCGGCACCCAGGCGAGCGGCTCGGACAGGTCGTGGACGCGCAGGTCCGCGCGCCCGCCGGTGCGCTCGCGGGCCAGCGCGACCAGCGTCGGGCTCGCGTCGCAGCCGATCACGCGGGCGCCGCGTTCCTGCAGTTCGGCGGCGTACAGGCCGGGGCCGCACGCGGCGTCGAACACGGTCCTGCCGCGCACGTCCCCGGCGAGGCCCAGCACGGCCGGGCGGTCGTAGAGGGCGTTGTAGGGGCTCACCTCGGCGTGCGCGGCGTACTCGTGGGCGAAGCGCTCGTACATGCTCCGATCGTCCCAGGCAGGATCAGCTCGTGACCGGCTCACCGCCCGCCGGGTCGGCCGCCGCGCCCGCGCCCGCGCCCGGACGCTGCGCGCGGCGCTGCGCCTCGCGGGCGTGCTCGGCGACGCGGGAGAGCTCGGCGACCCGCTCCTCGTCGCGGGTGAGGTTCTCGCCGCTCGCCGGGTCGAAGAGGTGGATCTTCGCGGTGTCGATCCACAGCTCCGCGCCGTCGCCCGCCGTGATCCGGCTCGCCGCGTCCAGCGCCACGACGGCCTGGGTGCGCAGCTGGTCGCTGTCCAGCTCGCGGGACAGGTCGCGCAGCTGCGCGGCGAGGTCGGCCGGCGCCTCGTAGGGGACGTAGGCGTACAGCTCGTTGCCGAGCCATTCGGTCACGTCGACGCGCGCGCGCACCACGCTGCCGTGCGCCCTCTTGTCCGGGCCGACCAGCGCCGCGTCCTCGAAGTGCTCGGGACGGATCCCGACGAGCACGACCTCCCGGTCGCCGATCGCGGCGGCCTTGCGGGCGTCGCCGATCTCGAAGCGGCCGAGCGGGGTGTCGAGGGACGTGCCGTCGACCGACGCGGGCAGGAAGTTCATCGACGGCGAGCCGATGAACCCGGCGACGAACAGGTTGACGGGCTCCTCGTACAGCTCGCGCGGGCTGCCGACCTGCTGCAGGACGCCCTTGCGCAGCACCGCGACGCGGTCGCCGAGGGTCATCGCCTCCGTCTGGTCGTGGGTGACGTACACGGTCGTGACGCCGAGCCGGCGCTGGAGCCGGGAGATCTCGGTGCGCATCTGGCCGCGCAGCTTGGCGTCGAGGTTCGACAGCGGCTCGTCGAACAGGAACGCGTTCGCCTGCCGGATGATCGCGCGGCCCATCGCGACGCGCTGCCGCTGCCCGCCGGACAGGTTGGCGGGCTTGCGCTGCAGGTGCTCGGTCAGCTCCAGCAGCTCGGCCGTGTCCCGGACGCGCCGGTCGATCTCGTCGCCGGACACCTTCGCCAGGCGGAGCGGGAACGCGATGTTCTCGTACACCGTGAGGTGCGGGTAGAGCGCGTAGTTCTGGAACACCATCGACAGGTTCCGCTGCCGCGGCGCGATCTTGTTGACGACCTCCTCGCCGATCCGCATCTCCCCCGCGGTGATGTCCTCGAGCCCGACGATCATCCGCAGCAGGGTGGACTTGCCGCAGCCGGACGGCCCGACCAGGATCATGAACTCGCCGTCCCGTACGTCCAGGGACACCTCGTTCACGGCCGGGAACCCGTCGCCGTACCGCTTGACGATGTTCTTCATGGTGATGGCGGCCATGCTTCAACCCCCTCGGGCTCTCAGCCCTTGACTGCGCCGGACGTCAGCCCGGCCACGATGCGGCGCTGGAACGCCAGGACGATGACGACGATCGGGACGGTCACCACGACCGCCGCCGCGCAGATGGCCGTCGTCGGCTGCTGGAACTCCGACGCGCCGGTGAAGAACGCCAGCGCGGCCGGGACGACCCGGGCGCGGTCCGACGAGGTCAGCGAGATCCCGAACACGAAGTCGTTCCAGCAGAAGAAGAAGGTGAGGATCGCGGCGGTGAACACGCCGGGCGCCGCCAGCGGGACGATCACCTTGCGGAACGCCTGCCAGGTCGTCGCGCCGTCCACCTGCGCCGCCTGCTCCATCTCCCACGGGATCTCGCGGAAGAACGCCGACAGCGTCCAGATCGCCAGCGGCAGCGCGAACGAGATGTACGGGATGATCAGGCCCGGCCAGGTGTCGTACAGGCCGACGTCGCGCCACAGGTCGAACAGCGGCCCGACCAGCGACACGACCGGGAACATGGCGATGGCCAGCGCGAACGACAGGATCGCCTTCTTGCCGGGGAACTCCAGCCGGGCGATCGCGTACGCGACGAGCGTCGCGAACACGACGCCGACGACGGTGGCGATCACCGAGATGCCGATCGAGTTGATCAGCGCGGAGGTGAACAGGTCGGTCTTGAAGACCGTCCGGTAGTTCTCCCAGGTCCAGTGGTGCGGCAGGAAGCCCTTCTGGTTGCCGATCTCGCCGGGCCGCTTGAACGACAGCATCACGATCCACAGGATCGGGAACACCGTCCAGACGAGGATCAGCAGGGACGCCAGCGCCCACAGCCATTTCGAACGGGCGGTCACCATCACTTGCCGCCTCCCCCGCGCTCGCCGCGCGCCTGCGCCAGATCGACGCGGAACCCCTTGATGAACACGACCGCGATGAGCACCACCGACAGGAACAGCAGCACCCCGACGGCGTCGCCGAGCCCGATCGCGGTCCGGGTGATCGTCTGCCGGTAGGTGAGGAACGACAGCGTCTCGGTCTTCTGCTGGCCGGACGTCATGACGAAGACGTTGTCGAAGATCCGCCACGCGTCCAGCGTGCGGAACAGCACCGCGACCAGGATCGCGGCCTTCATGTTGGGGATCGTCACGCGGCGCAGCCGCTGCCACGCCGTCGCGCCGTCCACGGTCGCCGCCTCGCCGAGGTCGCCCGGCACCTGGGCCAGGCCGGCGAGCAGCAGCAGCGACACGAACGGGGTCGTCTTCCAGATCTCCGAGAGGATGATCACGAACAGCGAGGACCAGCGGCCGGAGAACCAGGCGTGGTCGCCGAGCCCGAACCAGGAGTTGACGAACCCCGACTGCAGGTCGAAGGCGTACTTCCAGGCGAACGCCGAGATCACCGTGACGATCCCGTAGGGCAGCAGGATCGCGGTGCGGACGGTGCGCCGCGCGAAGATCGCCCGGTGCATCACCATCGCGAGCGCGAACCCGATGACCAGCTCCACGGCGACGGTGACGAACGTGATGACGAACGTGGTGAGGACGTCCTGCCAGAACAGCGGGTCGGACAGCGCCGTCCCGTAGTTGGCGAGGCCGACGAAGCGGCGGTCCTCCGGAGCGGTGATCCGGTAGCTGAACAGCGACAGGTACACCGCGTTGACCAGCGGGTACGCGGTCACCACCAGCATGACGATCACGGCCGGGGCGGACAGCATCAGGCCGAGCCGGCGTTCGGCGCGGCCGCGGTCGGAGATCTCCGCCCGCCGGGCCGCGGACCTGCCGCCGGCCGCCGGGGCGGTGTGCACTGCGGTCATCGTCGGTCCCTTCAGAGCAGGCGCTGGTCGCGCAGGACCTGGTGGACGAACGTCGCGGACTCGCGCGGCGTCGAGTTCGGGTCGACGGACGCCGGCGGGTGCCAGCGGCTCTGGATCGCGCCGGACACGTCGGTGTAGTACGGCGTGATCGGGCGCGGCGCCGCCGCGTTGATCGAGTCGCGGATCAGCCCCGCCATCGGGAACTGCTTCCTGATCTCCGGGTCGTCGTAGACCGCGGGACGCGCCGCCGGGTTGCCCTCGGCGAGCATGTACTCCTTCTGGTGCTCGGTCGAGGTGATGCAGGTGACCGCGTCCACCGCGAAGGTGTTCCTGTACTTGCCGTACGCGCCGATCGCGACCTCGATGCCCCCGAACGGGGGCTTGCTGTCCTGCCCCGGCGCGACCTTCGGGTACCTCGCCCAGCCGATGTCCGACGGGACCGCCTTGTCGATCACGCCGTCCTTGGCGTCGCTCTCGTCGGCGGCCCAGATGTAGGGCCAGTTGACCATGAACTCGCCGCGCGCCCCGTTGAACAGGGCGCGGGACTGCTCCTCGATGTCGGTGGACAGCGTCGGGCTCGCCGCCCGCGAGCTCGCCAGCCGGTGGACGATCGCCGCCGCGGCGCGGCCGGCCGGCGAGTCGATGTCGATCCTGGCGTCGTCGCCCTTGCCGGCGTCGCTGAGGATCCGGCCGCCGGCGGACGCGACGAGGGCGTTGATCCACACCATGTAGCCCTCGTACTTGTTGCCCTGCACGCCGATGGTGCCGCCGGTGCGCAGCGCCGCGTCGATCATCTTGTCCCAGGTGAAGTCGGGCGCGTTCGGATCGACGCCGGCCTTCCGCACGGCGGACTTGCGGTACCAGAGCAGCTGCGTGTTCGCCCAGAACGGCGCGGCGTACAGCTTCCCGTCCCATGTGGAGCTCTGCACCGCCGCCGGGAACACCCCCTGCGTGAACTGCGCCGCCTGCGCCGCCGGGAACGCGCGCAGGAACCCGGCGTTGGCGGCCTCCGCGACGAACACCGGGTCGAGGCTCATCAGGTCGAGCCCGTCGTCCTTGGCGGCGAGGCGCCGGACGAGCTGCTCGCGCTGCTGCGTGGCGTCGTCCGGCATCAGCGAGGTCTTGATCCGGTACTTGCCGCCGGACGCCTTCGAGCAGGCCGCGGCGAGCTTGACCTGTCCGCCGTTGTCGGGGTTGATGTACCAGTTCAGGGTGGGGGTGCCGCCGCCCCCGCAGGCCGCGAGGCCGCTTCCCGCCAGCCCCAGCGCGACCGCCGCGCGCAGTGCCGCCCTCCTGCGCTCCGCCGCCCTCCCGCGCGGTGCGGCGGTGGTCCTGCGGTGCCCCCGTGGACCGTTCCGTTCGGTTCGTTCCGCTCGTCCGACTCCCTCGACCATCAGGCCTCCCGAAGCCACCCACCAGGTGCGGGCGCTTCGCCGGAACGCATCCATGGCGGGTCCGATTTCATGAGAACACCGGATTGCGTAACTGTCGAGACGCGAAGAGTGAGCGGTGAGCAGAAGGCAACGCAACGGCAACACGAAACACAGCCGAAACAAAGCGGCATAAGACACGAAACGGACACAGGTGATTCTCGATGGCGGACACCGGACCCGCGAAGGGGGAGACGCCGTGCCCAAGGGGATCGACACGGGCGACACCGCGTGGCTGCTCGCCAGCACCGCGCTCGTCCTGCTGATGACGCCCGGACTCGCGCTGTTCTACGGCGGGATGGTGCGCGCCAAGAGCACCCTGAACATGATCATGATGAGCCTGGTCTCGGTCGCGCTGGTCACCGTCGCGTGGCTCGCGGCCGGCTACAGCCTCGCCTTCGGCCACGATCTCGGCGGGCTCGGCCTGCTCGGCGGACTCGAGCACGCGGGCCTCAAAGGCATCACCCCGACGACACCCCATGGTCACGTCCCGGCGCTGCTGTTCGTCACCTTCCAGCTGACCTTCGCGATCCTCACCACCGCGCTCATCAGCGGCGCCATCGCCGACCGCGCCAAGTTCTCGGCCTGGATGGTGTTCGTCCCGGTCTGGGCCCTGGTCGTCTACGCGCCGATCGCGCACTGGGTGTGGGGCGGCGGCTGGATCTCCGACCTCGGCGCCCTGGACTACGCGGGCGGCCTCGTCGTCGAGATCGCCTCCGGCGCGTCCGGGCTCGCGATGGCGCTCGTCCTCGGCCCCCGCATCGGGTTCCGCAAGGAGGCGATGCGGCCGCACAACCTGCCGATGGTGCTGCTCGGCGTCGGCCTGCTGTGGTTCGGCTGGTTCGGCTTCAACGCCGGCTCCGCGCTCGCCGCGAACGGGACCGCCGCCGCCGTCTTCCTCAACACCCTCGCCGCCGGCTGCACCGGGCTGCTCGGCTGGCTGCTGGTCGAGCAGCGCCGCGACGGCCGGCCCACCACGTTCGGCGCCGCGTCCGGCGTGGTCGCCGGGCTCGTCGCGATCACCCCGTCCTGCGGGTCGGTGGACGTGCTCGGCGCGCTCGCCGTCGGGCTCGTCGCGGGCGTCGTCTGCTCCTACGCGGTCGGCTGGAAGCACCGGCTCGGCTACGACGACTCGCTCGACGTCGTCGGCGTCCACCTCGTCGGCGGGATCATCGGGACGCTGCTCATCGGGCTGCTCGCGGTGCACTCGATGACCGGCGGCGCGTCCGGGCTGCTCACCGGCGGCGGCGCCGTCCAGCTCGGCAAGCAGGCCATCGCGGTGCCGGTCGTCGGGCTGTTCGCCTTCACCGTGACGTTCGCGGTCGGCAAGGTGATCGACAAGCTGATGGGCTTCCGGGTGTCCGCCGAGCACGAGACCAGCGGCGTCGACCTGGCGCTGCACGCCGAGACGGCCTACGAGCACGGCGTCCACGGCCACGCGAACCCGCTCGCCAAGCTCGCCGGCAACGCGGCGCTCGGGATGTCCACGCGCCAGGAGCAGGGAGCGTGACGAGCCGGGGCGGCTGAGCAACAGGGCGCATGAGGAAGGCGCGGAAGGCTCGCGGACCCCGACCGACCCGCGTTCCTCCCGCGCCTTCGCCTGAAGGGGACGCCTCGCGGCTCAGTAGCCGCCGCCCGTCCCGTAACCCGAACCGCCGCCGGAGCCGGTGCCGCCACCGGAGCCGCCGCCCGCGCCGGTCATCACCTTCGCGCCGCTCGGCCTGGTCAGCCACCAGATCCCGCCGACGCCCTGGCCCTTGGTGTCACCGGGCCGGGTGTCCTTCTCGTAGTAGTACATGGGCCAGCCGTTGATCGTGAGCTGGCACTTGCCGTCGTCCTTGCGCTCGATGAAGTTGACGACCTTCTTGCTGACGCCCTCGAGCTTGAGGTGCTTCCAGCCGTTGAACACCGCCGGCGGCCACGCCTTCTTGCAGGCGCCGAAGCACGTCGAGTTCGGCGGCTTGCTGGTGTCCTTGTCGTAGCGGTAGAGCGTGCGGCCGTCCCCGTCGGTGAGGATCATGCCGAACTTCGGGTCGTTCTTCGCCTTGACGACCGTCCAGCCCTTCCACTTGCCCGTCTTCTTCTTCGCCGGGGCGAGCGCCACCGCCTTCTTGCCGGTCGGCGCCGCCGCGTACCACTTCTTGCCGACGCCCTGCCCGGTGACGTCGCCGGGGCTCTGGTCCTTGGCGTAGCGGTACAGCGGCCAGCCGTTCAGCGTGACCTGCCACTTGCCGTCCGGCCGCTGGACCTTCCCGACCAGCGTCTGCTCGACCCCGTTGACCCGGGTGGCGGACGTCGTGGCCCACACCGGCGGCCACGCCTTCGCGCACGCGCCCGCGCACCTCGACGCGGACGGCTTCGCGGTGTCGTTGTCGAAGCGGTAAAGCGTCCTGCCCTGGCCGTCGGTGACGACCTTGCCGAGTTTGGTGACGCTGGCGACCTCCAGGGTCGTCGGCGCGGCGGACGGCGCCGGCGAAGCGGGTTTCGAGGGATCCGCGGCGATCTTGCTCCCCGAGGCCGCGTTCCCTCGCTTGCTCCCGTTCTCCTGGCCGCACGCCGACAGCACCATCCCGGACGCGATGAGGGCGGCCGCGGAAGGGATCGCCCAACGTGGGAAACGCATCTCGTGTCCTCCAGAGTGTCCTGATCGAGGAGCAGTACGGTGAACGGCACGGAACGGGTTCAACCTCGGGCGCGTCCCAGCAGAAGCCCACGAACACCACGAACGAGGTACGGAGTGACGACCCCCGACCGTCTCGGCCAGCCCTCCCCCGAAACCCCCGGCTCCCCCGGCCTCTTCGCCAAGCTGCCGCCGCCCGAGCCCGAGCGCCCGGTGCCGGCCGGTCCCGCGTGGCTGGTCGTCCCGGCGCGGGTGATCGCGCTGATCGTCGTGGTGCCGTTCCGGCTCCTGTACGACCTGCTCAGAGTGATCGGGCGGGGCATCGCGGCCTGCTGGCGCGTCCTCGTCCGGATCCCGGTGGCGGTGGCCGTCGCGCTGTACCGGTGGCTGCTGCGGCCGCTCGGCCTCGTCCTGTGGTGGCCGCTGCGGATGCTCGGCCTCGGGATCGCGATCGCCGCCCGGTGGCTCTACCGGTACGTGCTGACACCGATCGGGCGGTTCCTCGGGTTCGTCCTGCTCCGGCCGCTGTGGGCTCTCGCACGGGGTCTCGCCTGGCTGGGGATGTGGATCGGGCGCGGGTTCGCGTGGCTGTTCCGGGGCATCGGACGCGTTCTCGCCGTCATCTTCGTGCTGCCCCTCGTCCTGCTCTGGCGGTACGTCCTGCTGCCGCCGCTGCTCGGCCTCGCCTGGCTCGCCCGGGCGATCGGACGCTGCATCGCCGCGGCGTGGCGGGTGTTCGCGGCGGGCGTCGCGTGGTCGTGGCGGCAGACCGGGCGCTTCTTCGGCTGGCTGCTGCGCGTCTTCGTCGTCGTCCCGGCCCGCGCCCTGTGGCGGTACGTCCTGGCGCCGATCGGCGCGGCCATCGCCGGGACGTGGCGGCTCGCCGCCCGCATCCTGTCCTGGCTGTGGCGCACCCTGATCGTCGCGCCCGTCCGCGTGCTGGTCGTCATCCCGCTCCGCTGGTTCGGGACGAACGTCCTGGCCCCCATCTGGCGCGGCATCGGCGCGGCCTGGCGCGTCACCGTCCGCGACCCGCTGCGCGCCGTCCGCCGGACGATGCGCGAGACGAGCCGCGAGGTCCGCCGGACGCTCCGCCGCACCTTCCTCGGCCGCTGACCGCCGCGCCCGGCCGCCGCGCGGCGCGTACGGCCGGGCTGAGATACTAGCGGCGATGTACCGACTCCTGTTCTCACTGGTCATCTCCCGGATCTCCGCGGAGACCGCGCACCATCTGACGATGCGGGCGCTGCGCGCGATCCAGGCGGTGCCCGGCGCGGCGCCGCTGCTGCGGCGGCTCCTCGCGCCGCGCGACCCGGCGCTCGCCGTGCACGCGCTCGGCCTGGACTTCCCGAGCCCGCTCGGGCTCGCCGCCGGGTTCGACAAGGACGCCGTCGCCTACGCGGCGCTCGGCGCGTTCGGGTTCGGCCATGTCGAGATCGGTACCGTGACCGGACGGCCCCAGCCCGGCAACCCGCGGCCCCGGATGTTCCGGCTCCCCCGCGACCGGGCGGTCATCAACCGGATGGGGTTCAACAACGCCGGCTCGGAGGCCGCGGCGGCGCGGCTCCGGAACCGCCGTCCCGGCACGATCGTCGGGGTCAACATCGGCAAGACCAAGGTCGTCCCGGAGGCCGAGGCCGCCGCCGACTACGTCGCGAGCACCGAGCGGCTCGCCCCGTACGCCGACTACCTCGTGGTGAACGTCAGCTCACCGAACACGCCCGGCCTGCGGAACCTGCAGGCCGTGGAGCACCTGCGGCCGCTGCTCGCCGCCGTCCGGGAGGCCGCCGACCGGTCCGCGCCGCGCCGCGTCCCGCTGCTGGTCAAGATCGCGCCCGACCTCGCCGACGACGACGTCGACGCGGTCGCCGACCTCGCGCTCGACCTCGGCCTGGACGGCATCATCGCGACCAACACCACCATCGAGCGCTCCGGCCTGCGCGGCGACGCCGCGCCGGCCAAGGAGACCGGCGGGCTGTCCGGCGCGCCGCTGAAGGACCGGTCCCTCGACGTGCTGCGCCGACTGCGCGCCCGGGTCGGCGACCGACTCGTCCTGGTCTCCGTCGGCGGCGTCGAGAACGCCGACGACGTGTGGGAACGCGTCCGCGCGGGCGCCACCCTCGTCCAGGGCTACACCGGGATGATCTACGGCGGGCCGTTGTGGGCGCACCGCGTCCAGCGCGACCTGTCCCGCCGCCTGAAGGCCGGCACGTTCCCCGATATCGCCGCCGCCCGCCGCTGAACACGTCCACCCGCCGCAACTCAACGAAGATCGGTGCTTTGCCGCGGGGTGGGCATCGGCCGTAGGACGCCGGGCACGGTGCAGGTATGCCCGGCGACCTGGTGTCCCGCGAGACGCTGCTCGTCCGCGTCGGGGCCGCGCTGGTCATCGCGCTGCCGGCGGTGGTGACGCGGGCCGCCGGGCTGCACCCGCCCGCGGAGGCCGCCGCGGTGATCTACGGCGCCGGGGTGCTCGCGGCGGCCGTCCTGCTGATGTGGGCGGCCGAGACGGCGCGCGCCGACATGTCCGGGGCGCTCGCGCTGGCGCTGCTCGCCCTGATCGCGGTGCTGCCCGAGTACGCGGTGGACGTGTACTACGCGTACGCGGCGGGCTCGAAGCCGCACTACGCCGGCTACGCCGCGGCCAACATGACGGGCGCGAACCGGCTCCTGGTCGGGGTCGGCTGGGCGCTGGTCGTGCTGGCGTTCGCGGTCGGCGCCCGGCGGGCGACGCGGCGCGGCGGCCGGCACGGCAGGCGGCGGGCGCGGCCGGCCGGCGGGGAGCGGCGGGACGTCCGGCTGGCCCCGCACCACCGCACCGAACTGGGCTTCCTCGCGCTCGCGACCGTGCTCGGCTTCATCCCGGCGCTGACCGCCGAGATCGGGTGGTACATCGCGATCGTCCTGATCGCCGTGTACGCGATCTACCTCGCCCGGATCGCCCGGGGCGGCGGCGAGGACGTGGAGAACCTCGTGGGGGTGCCCGCCCGGCTCGTCACGCTGCCGCGCCGGCGGCGCCGGACCGCCAGTTGGGCCGGGTTCGCGATCGGCGCGGTCCTGGTGTTCATCTCCGCCGAACCGTTCGCGAACTCGCTGGTGGACGCCGGGTCCGCGCTCGGCATCGACGAGTTCCTGCTGGTGCAGTGGCTCGCGCCGCTCGCCTCCGAGGCGCCCGAGCTGATCGTCGCGGTGATGTTCGCCTGGCGGCTGCGGGACGCCGACGCGATCGGCGCGCTGCTGTCCAGCAAGGTCAACCAGTGGACGCTGCTGATCGCCAGCCTCCCGCTGGCCTACCGGGCGGGCGGCGGCGGCTGGTCGCTGCCGCTGGACTCGCGGCAGCTGGAGGAGGTGCTGCTGACCGCCGCGCAGACCGTCCTCGGCCTCGGCCTGCTCATCGACCTGATCTTGAAGCGCTGGGAGGCGGCGCTGCTGTTCGCGCTGTTCGCGGTCCAGTTCGCGCTGCCGGCCGAGCAGGCGCGGCTGGTGCTGTCGGGCATCTACCTGGCGATCGGCTTCACCGTCCTGATCAACCGGTACCGCGATCTCGGCCGCGCGATGGAGGCCGTCATCCGGCGCTAGGAATCCGCTAGGAGATCGCTAGGGCACCTCGAAGAAGCCGTCGGCGATCAACTCGGGCAGGACGGTGCCGGCGTGCGCCCGGACCTGGGCGGCGTCCCTGCCGGTGAGCTGGGCGATCGCGTCCAGGAGCCGGTCGAGCGGGAGGCTGCCGTCACAGACGCCCGCGAGGGCGGCCTCGACCGTCCCGACGCCGGCGGCGCGGCCCAGCTTTTCGGTCTGCCGCAGCACGATCCGCTCCGGGTCCTCGGCCCCCGGCGCGCCGACCTGTTCCTGGACGAGACCGGGCGCGGCCCGCAGCACCTGTCCACAGCCTGTGGAAAACTTTTCGGCGTTCCCGAACCCGTCCAGAACGCTTTCCACATAGGAGCCGACGGGCTGCTCCACGGGCTGCCGCAGCTCCTCGATCCGGACGGCAGGACGCTCACTGCGCCGCAACGTGATCCACCCGAACCCGACGCCGGTGACGCGCTGCCGCTCGAAGTGATCGAGCCACGCGTCGTAGCGCGCCCGGTATTCGGGCGTGCCCGCCTCGCAGGAATCGCGGAGCCACAACTCGGCGTACTCGGCGGGATCCTGGACGTCCCGCTGGACGATCCACGCGTCGCAGCCGTCCACCCACGCTCCGACGCGCTCCTCCCACGGGACGCCGTCGATGTGCAGCCAATTGGCCAGGAGCTGGCAGTATCCGCCGTCTTCGAGCATCTCCGGCGCCGCGCCGACCAGCCGCCGGCAGAAGTCGTCGCCCGGCATCCCGGACTCCCGGTAGGTGAACCGGCGGTCACCGGACGGCGCCACCACGAACGGCGGATTCGACACGATGAGGTCGAAGCGCCGCCCCCGCACCGGCTCCAGGAGCGAGCCCTCCAGCAGTTCGACGCCGTCCATTCCGGACAGCTCGAAACTCATCGCGGCCAGCTCCAGCGCGCGGCAGTTCACGTCCGTCGCCGTGATACGGCCGGGGCGCGACCGGTCGTGCAGATGCACAGCTTGAACCCCGCACCCCGTACCGAGATCGAGAACGTTATCCACAGGCTTGTGGACAACGAGCCGGGCGAGATTCCCCGACGCGCCGCCCGCACCCACCACGTGATCGTCCGCCGGCACCGTGCCGGAGCCGGGCCGCACCTTGAGATCCGACACCGCGTACCCGGCGTGCCCGTCGCCGCTCACCGACTCCAGCGGCTCGACGTGCAGCAGCGCCCGCACCTCCCCGCCGGACCGCTCGACGAGCCCCGCCGCGAGCAGGTCGCCCGCGTCGACGGCGGACGCGTCCACCGGCACCTGCAACCAGAACAGCCGGGTCAGGATCTCCAGCGGCGACCCGCCCCGGGTCGCGCGCACCGCCGGGACGATCTCGTCCCGCGCCAGCGCGCCCCCGGCGACCGGCCCGAGCAGCCCCCGCACCCCGCCGACGGTGTAGCCCTCCTCCTCGAACAGGGCACGGACGCGGCGGAGTGCCTCCCGAAGATCACGCATCCGCCCATCCTGCCCGCTGGGCCCGCCCGCCGCGTCCCACTCGCGGCGGCGAGTCCCGCCGGATCAGGCCGGACGCTCGTCCCAGTCCGCGACGAGGTCGAGAAGGCCGGGGAACCGGGCGTTGAGGTCGTCGACGCGCACCTCGCTGCGGCGCTCCAGGCCGTACTGGCGCTGCCGCAGCACGCCGGCCTCGCGCAGCGCCTTGAAGTGGTGGGTGAGCGACGACTTCGGCCGGTCGAAGCCGAACCAGCCGCAGGGGTGGTCGAACTCCTCGCGCTCCAGCAGCAGCCTGCGGACGATGCTCAGCCGCAGCGGCCCGCTCAGCGCGCCCAGCACCGTCTCCAGCCGGAGGTCCTCGACGGCCGGCTCCGGCAGCGGCGCGGGCAGGCCGGGTGGCTCCGGCAGCACCCGGATCGCCGGCCGCGTGGTCGATGACATGGTCACGTCCCCTCTCCCGCTTGTACGAGTTTCATCGTACTGCATGCTAAGTTCGAAAAAAGTCGTACTGCTCCGGCGAAGGGACCCCCATGCCGCACGCCCGAACCATCCGCACCCGGCACGGCCGCCGCGCCCCACGCGACTCCTCACACGCGGAAGCCAGAGCCCCACAGGCCGAGACCGGTGCCCGCTGGGTCTGGCTCGCGGCCTGGCCCGTCACCGCCGTCTTCGTGCTGTCGAACGCGGCCACGCCGCTCTACGTGCTCTGGCAGCGCGACATCTGCTTCTCCAAGGGCACGCTCACGGTGGTCTTCGCGTTCTACATCGTCGGGCTGCTCGGCTCGCTGCTGGTGTCCGGTGTGCTGTCCGACCGGCTGGGCCGCCGCCCCGTGCTGCTGCCCGCGCTGGCCCTCGCCCTCGTCGCCTGCGGCGTCTTCGCGACCGCCGACACGGTGGCCGCGCTCATCGTCGCGCGGCTGCTGACCGGCATCGCGGTCGGCGCCGTCGTGTCCGCGGGCATGGCCGCCGTCACCGACGTCGCCGGCCCGCAACGCCGCCGCCTGGCGGCCCTGCTCGCCTCGTCCGCGATGGTCTTCGGCGCCGGGCTCGGCCCGTTCCTCGCGGGCCTGCTGTCCGAGACGCTGCCCGCGCCGACCGTCACCGTGTTCGCCGTCGAGGCCGTCCTGCTGGTCACGGCCGCCCTGGTCGTGCTGCGGATGCCGGTGCCGCGCCCGTCCGGGCCCGCGTCGCGGACCTGGATCCGGGTGCCGGGCGTGCCGCGCGAGAGCGCGATGCGGCTCGTGCTGGGGATCGCGGTGTTCGCGCCCGGCATCACCGCGACGTCGTTCGTGCTGTCGCTCGGCCCGTCGCTGCTGGCGGGGCTGCTGGGCACCGGCAACCGGATCGTCGCCGGAGGCATGGCGTTCCTCATGTTCGTCGCCGCCACCGGCGTGCAGTTCGCCGTCCAAGGGCTGCGGCGGCGCGTGATCCTGGTGGCCGGCGCGGTGAGCACGACCGCAGCGATGGCCGCGCTGGTCGTCGCCGTCCACGGCGCGTCCGTCTCGGCGCTCGCCGCGGCCGCCGTCCTCGCCGGGGCCGGCCAGGGGATGGGGCAGCTCGGCGGCCTGTCGCTGCTGAACGCGGCCGTCCCGCCGCGCCGCCTCGCCGAGGCCAACGCCGCCTTCAACATCGGCGGCTACGTCCCCGCCGGCCTCCTGCCGGTCACCGCCGGCTACCTCAGCGACGCCGTCGGCCTGACCACCGGCGCCACCCTCTTCGCCGCGGCCCTCGCCGCCCTCGCCGTGACCGGCGGCCTCGTCGTCGTCACCGCCCGCCGCCACCTCGACCCGTGACAGCGCGGCCGGGGCACCGCCGTCACTTCAGGTAGTTCTCGAAGCCCTTCGCCAAGGAGTCGGCCATGCGCTGGCGGAAGGAGGCGCTGGACATCTTGGCGGCGTCGCCCTTGTTCCGCATGTTGCCGCACTCGATGAAGACCTTCGGGACGGTCGACATGTTCAGCCCGCCGAGGTCGCTGCGCTTGTCGATGGCCTTCGTGCCCAGGTACGTGGAGTACGAGATGCCGGTGCCCGAATGGTAGGCGTCGCGCAGCGCCGTGCCGAGCTTGGCGGACGGCGCGACGATCTTGGCGTTCTTGCCGACCGCCAGCGGCTCGATGATGTGGAACCCGTGCCCGGACGCGGACGCGCCGTCGCCGTGGATGGAGATCGCGGCGTCGGCGTGCGCGTCGTTGCCGGCCGCCGCCCGCTGGGTCACGCACGGGCCGACGCCCGTGTCGTTCTTGCGGGTCAGCGTCACCTTCGCGCCCTCGGACCGCAGCACCTTCGCCAGCCGGTTCGACACGTCCCAGGTGAAGGCATGCTCGGAGTAGCCGGCGACGGTGTCGGTGCCGGTGGTGTCGCACTCCTTGGTCCCGTTGCCGACGTAGACCTGCTTGGCGATCTCGCGCGGGTGGGACGCGTTGCCGCCGTTGTGGCCCGGGTCGATCACGATGACCTTGCCGGCCAGCGGACGCCCGCCGGACGTCTTGGGCGAGGCGGGACCGCCCGCCGAGGTGCCCGTCGTCGCGCCCGCGGTCGGCGGCGCCGCGGTGTCACCGGCCGGCGACGCCTTGCCCCCGGACGACCCGCCGCACGCGACCAGGGCGCCGAAGCACAGCGCGAGACCGGCGACCGCGGGGCCGCCTCGTTGGATGCGCACAGGCGTCCTCCGTGATGACTTCGTTACCGACCCTGACAGTCTGCACACCGAGGGGAGTTCGTCAAACGAAGTCGGCGAAACGGGTGCGGCGAGTTCCGGCCGTACCCGGGCAACGAGGACGACCGTACCGGGCCGCTCCGGAAGGGCCGGCGGAGACCACCGCGGCGCCGGTCGGGCGCGGGTCAGAGGAGCGGGTCCTCCTTGCCCAGCAGCGCCGCGAGGGCGCGCGCCTCGTCGGCGTCCAGGCCGAGGACCACGCGGGGGCGCCCCCAGGGATGGTCGATCGAATGGGCGACGTAACTGGCGACCGACTCCGAGACCTGCTCGGCCAGGCCGCGCGCGTGCCGCCACTGCGACCACGCCTGCTCCAGTTCGCTCGCCGCGCGCTGCGCGCACGACACCAGTTCCGGATCACGCACGAGCTGAACCCCCTTGGGTGGACACGACCCTTACCCCCTGTCCGCCCGGCGGGGACGGGCGGCGGGACGGGCGGCCCCATACCGGAGCCGCCCGCCCGCCACGCCGGGCGTGAGTCCATTAACGCGCCGGGAGGGGAGCGCGGGCCCGCGAATGCGGCAGGCTTGGCCGGCCCCTTACCCGCGCAACACCACTTCTAGGAACGCGCGGCCCTCAGGAGGCCCGGGCGCGCGTGGGAGCCGAAGCGGCGCGAGGGGCCGCGCTAGACGGCGGGAGCGGGGCCGGTCGTCGAACGGATCACCAGATGCGGGACGACGAGGTTCTGCTTGGCGGCGCGGGACGGGTCGCCGATCCGCGCGGTCAGCAGTTCCGCGGCCACCCTCCCCATGTCCCGGCGCGGCTGGTCGACGCTGGTCAGCGAGATGTGCCGGATCGCGGCGAGATGCGTGTTGTCGTAGCCGACGATCGACAGCTGCCCGGGCACCGACATGTCCAGCTCGTCGGCCGCCGACAGGGCGCCGGTCGCGACCAGGTCGTTCGGCGCGAAGATCGCGGTGGGCCGGTGCCCGCGGCGCAGCAGCTCGCGGGCCGCGCGGTAGCCGCCGTCCTCGGTGAAGTCGCCGGGCTCGACCACGATCTCCTCGCTCAGCCCGTGCCGGTGCATCGCCTTCTCGTAGCCGGCCCGCCGGTACCGCGCGGTCGTCGAGCGCGCCCCCTCGATGTGCGCGATCCGCCGGTGCCCCAGGCCGACCAGGTGGTCGACGGCGAGGCTCGCGCCCAGCTCGTCGTCGTCCACCACGATGTCGACCCCGACGACGTCGCGCTCGCCGACGACCACCACCGGGACGCTCGCCGCGGCCTCCTTCAGCGACTCCGGGACGACGCTGAGCAGCACCAGCCCGTCCACCCGCATCTCCAGGAACGCCTCGACGGCCTCCGCCTCGAACAGCGGGTCCCAGCGGCCGCTGCCGACCAGCATCCGCAGCCCGGCGCCGTGCAGGCTCTCCTGCAGGCCGTCCAGGAACTCGGCGAAGAACGGGTTGTGCAGGTCGGCGACGATCGCGCCGATCAGCCGGGTGCGGCCCTCGACCAGACTGCGGGCCACCGCGTTCGGCCGGTAGCCGAGTTCCCGGGCCGCCTGCAGCACCGCCTGCCGGCGCCGTTCGCTCACGTGCGGTGACCCCCGCATCACCAGCGAGACGAGCGACTTGGAGACGCCGGCGCGCTCGGCGACGTTGCGGATGGTCGGTTTCGGCGCGGGCACCGGCCTCCCCTCGTCGCTGCGCGCCGCGGGAGCGGGGGCGCGCGGCGGGGGCACCGCGTCCTCTCCCGCCACCGGCGTCTCGTGCGGGGGGCTTGCTTCACCAGCTGACATGGCACTCCGTCCAGGGGGGCCTAGGCATGCCTCAAAGGGTCTTCGCGGGACCTGCCGCGGCGGCGCGCCGCGGGGGGCCGGCGCGCCTCCTGCGCCGCGGAGGAGATGCCATGATGCCCCTCCTTCGCCCCGAATCGTCGCAACAGTGAGTAACGGGCATACGACAATGCCAGTTGCGGCCTGTGGTGTTCCGGATCACAGCGGTGTCGGCGGGCGATCACGACCCGGTGAAAAGGCCGTCCGGGCGCGTGCGGCGGCGGTTCGCCCCCGCCGCGCTCGGATACGCTGCCCAGGTGGCAGAACGTGCGGTGGCCGGCGGTAAGGCGCGGAGCCGGCAGGGCGGCGGGCAAGGCCGCCGCAGGCTCAGCGTGGACGAACGGCGAGAGGAACTGATCCAGGCGGCGCTGCAGCTGTTCAGCACCCGCTCGCCCGAGGACATCTCGATCGACGACGTCGCGGCCGCCGCGGGCGCCTCGCGCGCGCTGGTCTACCACTACTTCGGCGGCAAGTACGAGCTGTACCTCGCGGCGCTCGGCAGCGCCGCCAAGCAGCTGTCGGTGCTGCTGGAGCCGCCTACCGAGGGCAAGCCGCTGGAGCGGCTGCGGCTGTCGCTGGAACGCTACTTCGACTTCGTGGAGAGCCACGCGGCCGGCTACACGGCGCTGCTGCGCGGCGGGCCGGCGGACCGGTCGGGGGAGGTCGGGGAGATCGTCGACGGCATCCGGCAGCTGCTGCTGGACCGGATCCTGCACTCGCTGGAGATGGAGACGCCGCCGCCGATCCTGCGCATCACGCTGCGCTCATGGATGGCGGCCGTCGAGACCGCGGGCCTGGACTGGCTGGACAACCGCGACGTGTCCCGCCCCGAGCTGGAACGGCTCGTGGTCGACCAGCTCGTGGTGATGCTGAACGTGGCGGGCCGGCACGACCCGTCGACGGGTGCGCTGTTCGACCGCCTCGCCCAGGAAGAGATGAGCGCCTGACCGCAGGCCTGTTCTTCCGTGCCGGGAAGAACCGGTGGCCTCATCCGGTCACATGAGTCACGGCATCATCTCGGGCCACCTGAGCATCTCGGGCCGCCTGAGCCACGGGACACCCTGTAACAGAAGGATGTCCCGCCCGCGTGCGCGAGCGGGACATCCGGACCGGACGGTGATCGGCCCGGGACCGCGATTCTCGGATGACCGTGGTCCCGGCCCGTTCGTCCAGGAGGCCGCCGCACCGTCCCCGCGCGAAAATCCCACGCGCGAGGTCGTCCAGAGGCCTCCTGACCGCCCCCCCAGTTGTTCGGCCGGGTGCTTGCGGCAGGGCTCGGCTCGAGCCCGGCCGGCCGGAGCGGCTACTCCGACCGCTGCTGCGGGATGCCCGCCAGCAGCGCGCGCACCTCCGCCTCGCGGTAGCGCCGGTGCCCGCCGAGCGTGCGGATGGACGTGAGCTTTCCCGCCTTCGCCCACCGCGTGACGGTCTTCGGGTCGACGCGGAACATCGTCGCCACCTCCGCCGGCGTCAGCAGGGGCTCGGCCTCTGGCGTACGTGCTGACATGTTTGCGGCCTCTCCTCCGTGGACCGATGACAGCGATCCTGCGATTGATCCTCGCGCGGTCACTGATGTCCCCTATGGCCCGAAAGAGCCACTATGACATCACAACGTGTAACCTTGCCACCACTCAGCGCAACAAGCAAGTTCCTGGCGGTAGTTGCGTGCAAACATCCCCGCCGGGGCTGGGAGCTGCGCGTGTCCGGTGATGCCTGGGTCACGCTGCGTGATTCTAGCGACACGTATAGTCGTATCGCGCGCGGATTCGGGAAATTTGTTTTAGTTCGCCGATTCGAGGGCCCGCACGGGCCTCCAGCGCGCCAGGAGACGCTTGTACATCGCGACGGTCAGCTCCACCTCACCGCGCTCCATCCCGGTGAGGGCGACCGCCATCTCCGCCACCGACTCGTCCGCCTGCAGCGTCCGGTCGTCCAGCAGGTGGACGAGGCCGCCGTAGTCGAGCTCCACCAGCGCCCGGGGATGGAACTCCCCGAGCCACCGGGCGAGCGTCTCCAGCCGGCCCGCCGACAGCAGGTACACCTCGCCCGACCCGTCGCCGAGGTTCTCGCGCACCACCGGTGACGCGGCGGCGACCCGGCGGAGCGCCTCCCCCATCGAGGTGACGTAGATGAGGGTACGCGCAGGAGCCGCCGTAGCCGGGCCATGACCTGCATGTTCCTGCGACGCGTCCCGGGACGGGTCCCGCGACGGATCCTCCGGCGCGCCGTATCCGGTGCCCGGCGCGCCCAGCATCAGGCACCGCTCCCCGCGCGCGAACGGCACGAACCAGTCCAGCGGGACGTGCCACGTACTGGTCAGGATGTGCGGCCGCAGCGCGCGCCCGGCCCGCTTCCACTGCTCGAACTCGCGGACGACGCGCTCGGCCAGCGGCGGCGGGACGAACGCGGCCGCGATCCCCGCCGCGTACTCGCCGCGGAACCGCTCGAACGCCAGCCAGGACCGCAGCCGCGTCTCCCACGGGCAGACGTAGATCGTGTCGTCGACGCGCCGGACATAGGCGTCCCGGCTCTCCCGGTCCGGCGCGAGCTCCGGCGGCGCGCCGACGAGGCGGCGTGCCGCGTCGCGGTGCTCGGCGCCGAGCGCGTGGATCCGCCGGGGCCGCCGCCTGGAGTCGGCGTAGGCCGTCCACAGGGTCCGCGCGGGCTCCGGGAAGGCGGTCACCGGTTCATATACCCGTAGGTACGCCGCGTACGGAAACACCACCGCATCGTGACACGAGACCGGACGGAAAGATGCCGCGAACACGCCATACCGGCGACCCTTAGTCTGATCTGCAGACAGAGAGGAGGGCACTACCGTGCCTAATGTCTTCGGGTCGCCCCACAAGGGCACAGAGCCCCGACACGAGCAGGTCGTCTTCTGCCAGGACGAGGCGAGCGGCCTGCGCGCGATCATCGCGATCTACTCCACCGCGCTCGGCCCCTCGCTGGGCGGCACCCGCTTCTACCCCTACGGGTCGGAGGAGGAGGCGCTCACCGACGTGCTGAACCTGTCCCGGGGCATGGCGTACAAGAACGCCATGGCGGGGCTGGACCTCGGCGGCGGCAAGGCCGTCATCATCGGCGACCCCGCCCGGGACAAGTCCGAGGCGCTCCTGCGCGCGTACGGACGGTTCGTCCAGTCGCTGAACGGCCGGTACTACACGGCGTGCGACGTCGGTACGTACAGCGAGGACATGGACGTGGTGGCACGGGAGTGCCGGTTCGTCACCGGACGGACGGTCGCGCACGGCGGCGCGGGCGACTCGTCCATCCTCACCGCGTTCGGTGTGTTCCAGGGCATGCGCGCCGCTGCCGAGACCTTGTGGGGCACGCCTTCGCTGCGCGGCAAGAGGGTGGGTGTGGAGGGCGTCGGGAAGGTGGGCCACAGGCTGGTGGAGCACCTGCGCGAGGACGGCGCGGACGTGGTCATCTGCGACGTCAGCGAGGCGGCCGTCGAACGCGTCCAGGCACTGCACCCGGAGGTCGACGTCGTCTCGGACAAGGACGAGATGGTCCGCACCGAGCTGGACGTGTACGCGCCGTGTGCGCTCGGCGGCTCCCTCAACGACGACACGGTGCCGGTGCTGACGGCGAAGGTCGTCTGCGGCGCGGCCAACAACCAGCTCGCCCACTCCGGCATAGAGAAGCGCCTCGCCGACCGCGACGTGCTGTACGCGCCGGACTACGTGGTCAACTCCGGCGGCGTGATCCAGGTCGCGGACGAGATCGAGGGCTTCAACTTCGACCGCGCCAAGGCGCGCGCCACGGGGATCTACGAGACGACCCGGAAGATCTTCGCGCTCGCCGCCGACGAGGGCGTCCCGCCGGCGGTGGCGGCCGACCGGCTCGCCGAGCGGCGGATGTCGGAGATCGGCCGGCTGCGCGGCATCCTCCTCTGAGCGAACGCTCACCCCGGCCGCCGCGGGCCGGCACGACCGGCCCGCGGCGGCTCCCGCGTGTTCGCATCGTCGCGCTGCGTCGCCGAAACGCGCGGGACGGCCTCCCGGTGCGACCCTGCGACGCACTCCTGACCACCCGATACACTGTGGTTCTCCGAACAGGAGCGCCGCCACGTACCGTCGATGTACCGAGCCGGGCGCAAAACGGGTACGGTTGTATCCGTGACTGACGCATGGCTCATCAGGCACCGGTTCGTGTGGTACACGCGCGCGTTGATGGGCCCACGAAAGCCCTGACCATCGAGGGGGTCGAGCCAATGGGTCGCGGCCGAGCCAAGGCCAAGCAGGTGAAGGTTGCCCGCCAGCTCAAGTACAACAGCGGCGGTACAGACCTCGACCGCCTGAAGCACGAACTCGGGGTCAACGACTCCGGTGACGACTCCTACGATGAGCTCGCCGAGAAGTACGCCGACTTCGCCGACGAGTACGGGACCGAGGAGCGCAAGGACGGCACCTCCGGTTGACCGGCTGACGAGACGCCACTGCCCGCTCGCGCGGGCGGTGGCGTTCGTTCGGTAGGCACCCGTCCACCGCCGGATTCCCGCTTCCCGGCGCCCCTCAGGGCGCCCTGAGGCCTCGTCCGGCATCCCGGCCGCATCAGTGGACCCACCGGTCCCCTGAACGTGCCGGCGCCGCGCTCAGCGCTTCCCGCCGCGCGCCGGCCGGCCGGCTCCAGGGACGTCCGGCCGGCGCGCGGCGATCAAGCGGTCAGGGCAACATCAGGTCGTGCTCGCCTGATCAGGCGAGCATCAGATCAGGCGAGTACGGCCCGGCCGGTGCCTTCGGTGATCTCGCCGAGGTTCCAGGCGGGCACGCCGCGCGACGCCAGCAGCCGCAGCGCCTCGTCGGCGGCCTCCGGGGCGACGATGGCGGCCATGCCCACGCCCAGGTTGAACGTCTTGTCCATCTCCGCCTGCGGCACGTCCCCATGGCCCTGCAGGACCCGGAACACCGCCGGGACCTCCCACGACGAGCGGCGCAGCACGGCGTCCACGGTCGGCGGCAGGGACCGCGCCAGGTTCGCCGCGAGCCCTCCGCCGGTGATGTGGGCGAACGCACGGACGTCCCCGGTCCGCGTCAGGGCCAGGCAGTCCTGCGCGTAGATGCGGGTCGGTGTGAGGAGTTCCTCACCGAGCGGACGGCCCAGCTCCGCCGGCTGCGACTCCAGCGTGAGATCGCTCGTGGCCAGGATGTGGCGGACGAGCGAGTACCCGTTGGAGTGGATGCCGGACGACGCCATGGCGATGACGGCGTCCCCGGGCCGGACGCGCTCGGGCCCCAGCAGCTCGCCGGCCTCCACCACGCCCGTCCCGGCGCCGGCGATGTCGAACTCGTCGGCCTCCAGCAGTCCCGGGTGCTCGGCGGTCTCGCCGCCCACCAGGGCGCAGCCGGCCAGCGCGCAGCCGTCCGCGATGCCGCCGACGATGTCGGCGATGCGCTCCGGCACGACCTTGCCGCAGGCGATGTAGTCCGTCATGAACAGCGGTTCGGCGCCGCATACGGCGAGGTCGTCGATGACCATGCCGACGAGGTCGTGCCCCACCGTGTCGTAGACGCCGAGGCGCCGCGCCAGGTCGACCTTGGTGCCGACACCGTCCGTGGACGTCGCCAGCAGGGGCCGCTTGTAGCGCAGCAGGGCGGACGCGTCGAAAAGGCCCGCGAAGCCGCTGGCGTCGTCCACGACCTCGGGACGCCGTGCGCGCGCCACACGTGACTTCATCAGCTCCACGGCACGCTCGCCCGCCGCGATGTCCACACCGGCGGCCTCATAGGAGGTCATCGGATGACCTCCAGGAGGTGCTTGCCGCGGGCGGCGTCCTCCACCGGGATGGGGTAGACGCCGTCGAAGCACGCCCGGCACAGGTTGTCCTTGGGGACCCGCGACGCGGAGATGAGCTCGTCCAGCGAGATGTAGCCGAGGGAGTCGGCCCCGATGGAGTCGCGGATCTCCTCCACCGAGAGGTTCCCGGCGATCAGCTCGGCCCGGGTGGCGAAGTCGATGCCGTAGAAGCACGGCCACGACACGGGCGGGCTGGAGATGCGCACGTGGATCTCCTTGGCGCCCGCGTCCCGCAGCATCGCCACGATCGCCCGCTGCGTGTTGCCGCGCACGATCGAGTCGTCCACCACCACCAGCCGCTTGCCCTCGATCGCCTCGCGAAGGGGGTTCAGCTTCAGCCGGATGCCGAGCTGGCGGATGGTCTGCGACGGCTGGATGAACGTCCGGCCGACGTAGGAGTTCTTCACCAGGCCCTGGCCGTAGGGGATGCCGGACGCCTCGGCGTAGCCGATCGCGGCCGGGGTGCCCGACTCCGGCGTCGGGATGACCATGTCGGCCTCGACGGGGTGCTCGCGGGCCAGCCGGCGGCCGACCTCCACCCGGGTCGCCTGGACGCTGCGCCCGGCGATCGCGGTGTCGGGCCTGGCCAGGTACACGTACTCGAACAGGCAGCCCTTCGGCCGGCTCTCGGCGAACCGCTCGGAGCGGACGCCGTCGCCGTCGATCGCGACCAGCTCGCCGGGCTCGATCTCCCGGACGAACCGGGCGCCGACGATGTCGAGACCGGCGCTCTCGGACGCGACCACCCAGCCGCCGTCCTCCAGCGAGCCGAGCACCAGCGGGTGGATGCCCTCGGGGTCGCGGGCCGCGTACAGGACCCCCTCGTCCATGAAGACGAGGCAGTACGCGCCGCGCGTCACCGGGAGGACCTCCCGCGCCGCCGCGAGCGGGCCGCCCTCGCGGGTGGCCAGCAGCGCGGTCAGGACCTCGGTGTCGGTCGTGGCGGTCAGCACGCCCGGTTCCAGCCGGGCGGCCAGGTCCGGGGTGTTGATCAGGTTGCCGTTGTGCACCAGGGCCAGCCCGCCGTGGTCGGTCGAGCGGAACGTGGGCTGCGCGTTCTCCCACGTCGGCGAGCCGGTCGTGGAGTAGCGGCAGTGGCCCACGGCGATGTGGCCCCGCAGGGTGTTCAGCACCGACTCGTCGAAGACCTGGGCGACCAGCCCCATGTCCTTGTAGACGACGATCCGGGAGCCGTCGCTTACGGCGATGCCCGCCGACTCCTGCCCGCGGTGCTGGAGCGCGTACAGGCCGTAGTAGGTGAGCTTGCTCACTTCCGCCTTCGGCGCCTGGTCCGCGGGGACCCAGACGCCGAACACACCGCAGGCGTCCTGCGGGGGGCGGTCGGAGGGATCGATTTCGTGGCTCAGACGTCCATCACGGAGAGGCACACCCGTCAGTCTAGATGCCCCCTTCACCTGCTCGGATCGGTGGATCTCCTTAACCGACCTTTACTCCCCGCGAGCACGGGCTTCAGGGTCCGCACGCAAATCTGGTGACCGACACCTGGAGGAACGTATGACGCTGCCTGGGTACCAGACCTATTCGCCTCCGGCTCCGCCCCGGCGGAGCGGGCTGGCACGGGCCTCCCTGGTGCTCGGCATCGTCGGGCTACCGGGGCTGGCGCTGTGCCTTCTCGGGCTCATACCGGCGCTCGTAGGGCTCGTCCTGGGGACGGTCGCGCTCGTCCGGGGCCACTCCGAGCGCCGGCCCGCTGTGGTGGGAATCATCTGCTGCAGCGTCGCCGTCGTGCTGGGCTCCCTGGCCCTGTTCTGGCTGCTGAGCAAAGCGGCCACGTGCGGGGACACCTCCCGCTACCCGAACGACGAGGCGCGCCAAGGGTGCGTGGAGCACGAGTTCCCGTTCGTCCGTGAGACCTCGGGCGCCTCAACGGGCTTCTAACCCGGCTCCTCTTGGCTAACCCGGCTCCTCTTGGCCGGCCAGTTCGACCACGGCCTCGGCGTTGAGCGCGGACGCGTAGACGCGGAAATCGTCCATCAGGCCGCCGAAGCCGGGCTTGGTGGGTTCGCTGCCCAGGAAGATCGGGCCGGCGGGCGTCACGACGGCGTGCTCCAGTGACATGCCGACGTCGAGACGGCCGTTGATGTAGAGGAACATCCCCTCGGGGTCCACGACGAAGGCGACGTGGGTCCACTCCCCAAGGGCCAGTCTGGCGTGACTGTCCACGTACTCCGGGCCCTTGACGGTGAACAGCTGCACGCGCATGCGCATCGCGTCCGGATAGAGCCACATGCCGAGCGCGCGCGCGTCGTGCTCGGCGACCGGCTTGTAGAGCAGGCTGCGCCACTCCCCCGTCGGCCCCTCCACCACCTGGACGAAGAACGCCACGCTGAACCCGAACACCTGGCTCAGGACGAGCTGGGGCATCGCGGGGATCAGCGCCCGGCCGCGCCCGTCCAGGCTCAGCGCCTCCCCGTCCCGTCCCGGGACGATCTGGGCGGTCTCGTTGAGTTCGGCGACCGGCCCGCCTCCGGCGGCGTCCGCCACCCGGCGGCCGTCCACGGTCTCGACGTCGAACGTCCAATGCGCAACGAGCACGGGTCCACCCTCCTGCACGGCGTCACGCCCATGCGGTGCCCCGATGGCCGGCCTCCACGCTCGCAGCGCCCGGCGTCCCAGGCAAGTCCCCGGCCGGCACGGATCGGCCTCGAATTGGACTCTGCGCCCAATACCGCAGGTCAGCGCCCGGAAACCGGATCAATCAAGCGGGATCGGGAGATGACCGGAAATATCCGCACGGGAGCCGCTGGCCCGGACCCGCCCGCCGGCCAGGGCGTCCGTCCAGCTCAGCCGTCCGGTCGCCAGCTCGATCCAGGCCTCGGCGTCCATCTCCACCACATTCGGCGGTGTTCCCCGGGTATGGTGCGGGCCGTCGATGCACTGCACGGCGGCGTGCGGAGGGACGCGCACCTCCACCGACCGGCCGGGCGCCAGTTCCGCGAGCCGGTCCAGCAGGAACCGGACGGCGCCCCGGACGACCGGCCGGGCCACACCGCCGGCCCCGTCCGCGGCCCGGCCCGCGTCCAGGGCCGCCAGCACGGTCTGCAGGGCGGCCCGGCGCAGCGCGGCGGGCTCGTCCGGGCCGGTGTAGGGCGGCAGGCCCACGGCGGCGCGCTGCTCGTCCAGCACGGCGGTGGAAAGCGGTGTTCGCGGCATCGTCCCAGACGCTACCGGGTGGCCGCCGGTGGGAGCGCGGGCCTCGGTCGGGCCCCGTTCGGGCGGGGGCGCTCGGCCGCCGATGACGCCCGAACGCCGCACAGGCGGTAAAAATGGACCCCGGTGCAGGCATGGGGGAGTGAAGGGAACGGGGAGGCCGGGGACGCGGTCCCCGGAGGACACGGAGGTTCGTCAGATGCCCGAGGCGCTGCCCCTGCAGCCCGGTGACCCGCGACGGCTCGGCTCGTACGAGGTCACGGGCCGGCTGGGCGTCGGCGAGCAGGGCGCCGTCTTCCTCGGCAGGGACCCGGCCGGCGGCCTCGTCGCGGTGAAGCTGCTGCACGTCCGGCTGAGCGGCGAGCCCGTGGCCCGTTCCCGGTTCGCCAACGCCTTCGCGTCCGCGCAGAAGGTGTCCGGCTTCTGCACGGCCGGGATCGTGAGCGCCGACGTCGAGGGCGACCGCCCGTACGTGGTGAGCGAATGGGTGGACGGCCCGTCCCTGCAGCAGCTCGTGGACGAGGAGGGGAAGCGCGGCGGCGCCGTAGTGGAGCGTCTGGCCGTCGGTACGGCCGTCGCGCTCGCCGCCGTGCACCGGGCGGGCGCCGTCCACCATGGCCTGAAGCCCGGGAACGTCCTGCTGGGCAGGGACGGGCCCCGGATGGCGGACTTCGGCATAGCGCGCGCTCTCGAAGCCGTTAACGCCGCACCCACCGGACGTATCACCGAAGACCCCGCCTACAAGGCGCCGGAACAGCTCGGCGGCAGCGGCATCGGGCCTGCCGCAGACGTGTTCGCCTGGGCCGCCACCATGATGTTCGCGGCAACGGGCAAAGCACCCTTCGGCGACGGCTCTCCCTCCGAGGTGATGCAGCGCATCATCTACGAGGACCCGGACCTGTCTGAAATGCCCGCAGCCCTGCACGAGGTGATGCGGGACGCGTTCGCCAAGGACCCCGCCGCACGGCCCACCGCCAAGCAGGTGCTCGCACGGCTCCTGGACGAGGGCAACCCGCTCGCGAGCCGCATGCCCGCGTCCATGGTGGTCGAAGGCCGTGCACTGGCCACCAGTGCCACGCCCGCCGCGCCGCCTCGGCCCGCTTCCCCGCCGACCGGCCCGCCCATGGGTCAGCCTGCGCCGCCTCCGGCGCAAGGGCCGCCTCCCGGCGCCCCGCCCGGACCGCCACCGTCGGCGCCTCCTCTTATGGGGCCGCCTATGGGTCCGCCCATGGGAGGGCCTACGGGAGGGCCTCCGCACGTACCGCAGCAGCAGCCGCCGTTCGTGCCGCCGCCTCCCGGCAACATGCCGCCTTCCCCCTCGCCGGCGCGGCACGCGTTCACTCCGCCGCCGTCGCGTCCCTTCCGGAAGCTCTCGCGGTTCCTGCCCTCCTCTCCCCTGGGAAAGGAGAAGCCGAGCCCGGAGCCGAGCGCTCCGGCACCGTCCGCGCCGGAGCTCGACCCGTCCGCCTTCGAGGCGACCACCACTTTCAACGTGGTCGCGCCGTCGGCGGACGCGACCGCCACCCTGAGCGCCGTCCCCGAGCAGGCCGACCACCCCGACCCCACGCCGACCGCCGCGTTCGACGCCCTCGACATGCCGCAGCGGCCGGACGAGACCACGGCGTCGAACTTCATCCCCGGGCTCCGGGCGGACCAGGGCGGCGGCGCGCGGAAGGGGCCGTCGCTCCAGGCCTTCGGCAGGATGCGCCGTCCCAGCAACCACGTGCTGGGCGTCGCGCTGTCCCTGGTCATCGGCGTCGGCGTCGGCATCGCCATCATCGTGCTGGTGCTGTGGCCGCAGTTGAAGGACGACGACGGCGGCCCGCCCGCGACCCAGAACAACACGGCCGCCGACCAGCCGGTGAGCACGGTCCCGGGGCCGTTCGCGGGCACGTGGAAGGGCACGGCGGTGAATTCCGCGCAGCACGCGTCCTTCCCCGTCGAGGTCACGTTCCAGACCGGCGCCACCACCGCCCGCGCGGTGTACCCGCGGGAGAAGTGCACCGGAACGCTGACGCTCAGGAAGGGCTCGCAGAGCACGCAGAGCACCCTGACCATGGACCTGGCCATCCCGGCGCCCTGCACGTCGGGGACGGTCAAGATCGAGCGGCAGTCGGACGGGACGCTCAAGTACTCCTGGAGTAAGCCGGGCACCGCCCTCGCCTACTCGGGGAAGCTGTCGCGCGGCTGAGCCGGGCCCGCGACGGTATCGGAACCGTCTCCTGACGGCTGCTTCCGGTTGACGGCCGACTCCGGCCGTTTATCGGCGCGACCGACACGTCCGCTTTGACGGCAAATATCGGCATAGTTCCGCTATGGTTTCCCCTCGATCGAATTCCTCGATCTTCTGACGGGCCGCCCTGCGCGCGGCCCCCCGGCAAAAAGGAGCCAAGCCTTGCGGGCTGTCCACCGGAGGCTGTTGCTGGCAGGCGTCGTCGCGGCGAGTGTCGGCGGCGCGGCCGCTTTCCCCGTCCTTGCGGACTCCTCTTCCCCCTCCCTCGTCAAGGTGACCGCCGCCGAGGGCACCCCCGTGCCCGGCCAGTACATCGTCACCATGAAGAACGGCGCGTCCGCCGCCGCGGCCGCCGAGAAGGTCAAGGCCGCCGGCGCCCAGCGCTTCGACGGCGCGCTCAACGGCTTCGCCGCGCGGCTGACCGGCGACCAGCTGAACAAGCTGCGCCACGACAGCCGCGTCGCCGCCATCGAGCAGGACCAGATCGTCAAGGCCCAGACGAGCACCGAGAAGTCGGCGCCCTGGGGCCTGGACCGCATCGACCAGCGCAAGCGCCCGCTGTCGAAGACCTACAGCTACAACGCGCTCGCCAAGAACGTCACCGCCTACGTGATCGACACCGGCCTCGCCGTCAACAACACCGAGTTCGGCGGACGCGCCGCCGTCTCGTGGGTCGCGCCCCGCTACAACGGCAGCGGCGCCGACTGCAACGGCCACGGCACGCACGTCGCCGGCATCATCGGCTCCAAGACCTACGGTGTCGCCAAGGGCGTCAAGCTGCGGGCCCTGCGCGTCCTCGACTGCGACGGCACGGGCTACGTGTCCGACATCGTCGCCGCCGCGAACTGGCTACGCACCCACGCCGCCAAGCCGTCCGTCGCGAACCTGTCGATCGGCGGCCCGAAGTCCGCGGCGCTCAACACCGCCGTCATGAACCTGTCGAAGTCCGGCGTCTTCGTCTCCGTCGCCGCGGGCAACGACAACAAGGACGCCTGCAACTTCTCGCCGTCCTCGGCGAGCTGGGTCATGACCGTCGGCGCCACCACGTCCTACGACAACCGCGCCACCTTCTCCAACTGGGGCAAGTGCGTGGACATCAACGCCCCCGGCTACGACATCCGCTCGACGCTGCCCGGCAACACGACCGGCCTCGAGAGCGGGACGTCCATGGCGTCCCCGTTCGTCGCCGGCACCGCCGCCCTCTACCTGCAGATGCACCCCAAGGCCTCGTTCCCGACGGTGCAGACGTGGCTGAACGACACCTCCACCAAGAACGTCCTCGGCCGCATGCGCAGCCAGGCCAACCGGCTGCTCTACAAGAGCAACCTGTGAACCTCCCATAGGATGGCCCGGCTCCCCAACGGGGAGCCGGGCTTTCTCGGGTGTTGAACCGTCCCACGGGTCACAGCCGTTTAACCTTGGCGAGGACTAGGACGGCCCTTTGCCGTCCGTTGGCGTTCGGCCGGACGCCCCCGGGTCCGGCCGGAGAGGAGCAGACGTGGAGTCCCCCACCTCCACCCTCCGGAGACGAGCCCGGCGCGCCGCCGTGGCGGTCCTGGCCGTCGCCCTGCCGCTGACCGGCGCCACCGCCCACTCCGCCGCCGCGCAGCCCGCCGCCCCCACCGCGCCCGCCCTGCCGTCCGACCCCGGCGACAGCGGCAAGTTCGCCAAGCTCAACGCCCAGATCAGCAAGCTCGACAAGGCCTACGGCGGCGACCTCGCCAAGCTGCGGGACGCCCAGTACGCCGCCAAGAAGGCGCTGCAGAAGTCCTCGAGCCTGCAGGGCGACCTCAACGACGCCCGCTCCCTCGTCGCGCAGATGGCCGCCACCCAGTACATGACGGACGGCCAGGGCCCCGCCATCTCGATGCTGTCCAGCAGCGACCCGTCCGACATGCTGAGCGGCTACACCCTGATCGAGCACATCTCGCAGAACAAGTCCGCGAAGGTCGCGCAGATCGGCAAGCTCGTCGACGAGCAGGCCACGGCCCGCCGGCAGGCCCAGCAGAAGATCACCGAACTGCAGAAGGAGATCAAGGACCTCTCCGCCCAGAAGAAGCGCATCGAGGCCCTGGTCAAGAAGTACAAGCCGCAGTCACCGAGCGTCGGCATGGGCGGCGTCACCCCGCGCATGATGAACGTCAAGACCGTCATCGACCAGGAAGAGGGCCCCTTCCCGACGATCGGCTGCGTCCGCACCACCGGCGACCCGCAGGACCACGGCACCGGCCACGCCTGCGACTTCATGGTCACCACCGGCGGCGTCATGGCCACCGGCTCCGCCAAGTCCCACGGCGACGCCACCGCCGCCTACGCCATCGCCCACGCGAGCGCCCTCGGCATCAAGTACATCATCTGGCGCCAGCGCATCTACGACCTCCGCAGCCCCGGCTGGCGCATGATGGAGAACCGCGGCGGCGTAACCGCCAACCACTTCGACCACGTCCACATCTCCGTCTTCTAGCCGTATCCCCCTCTGACCAGGGCCGCAGCTCACGAGATCTCCCGAGAGGGCACATCCAGGGCACTCGTCCCCGGAATCGTTCCCCACGTGTCGTCGATCGCCTTGCGCATCCGGTCCCGGCTGGACGGCATCAGATGCGTGTACGTCCGGAGCGTGAAGCCGGGGTCAGCGTGCCCGAGGAACTCGGCCAAGGCCCGGATGTCCACACCGCGCTCAAGGGGCGGCGGCGCTTGGGCCGCTGCGCGGCCCCGCGCCTGGCCGCCCGGAGCGTGCGGCGTGGGCGCCGGTCACCGGGCGGCCGCGCCGGGCCGCGCATCGCGACGCGTCCGCCGGCCCCGCCCCGACCGCTCGCCGCGGGGTCGCGCCGCCGCCTCAGCTGTCCTCCGGCTCCACCAGGCCCATGCCAAAGGCGAACGTCTCCACGAACTCCCGGTACGCCGGGTCCGCTTCACCGGCTGCCAAGGCTGCCAGCTCGTCAGCAACCCGCTGCTTGTCCGCGTCGGAGAGCTGGTTGAGGAGGTAACCGACGTACTCCAACTGCTTGAGCGCCGCGCGATCTTCCAACACGGTCTCGTCACAGGTCTCGAAGAACCACGTGTACGCGACCACTGCCTTGAGCAACTGCGTGACCAGTCGAGGGGATTCGTCCATCCCCGCATCCCACCAGGCCCCACCGACAGGGCATCACAAGCTGGCCTGGAAGGGTGCGGGGCTCCCCCGCCCCCGAGCCGTCAAGGATGGCGGCGGACGGAACCTGTCAAGGGCGCCCTTCGGGCGTCACTACGTGATGGCTTCGCCACCCTTGACAGAACCCGTCCGCCGCTAAGTGCAGGTCTTGTCGGGGCCGGGGGGAGAAAGGTGGGGGAAGAACAGCGGCTATGCCGCACGGCCCAGCGGTGCGGGAGCTAGGCGACCCGGCCGACGTGCAGAACCATGATGGCCTGGTCTTCCGGATAGATCTCGTAGAGGACCCGGTACCGGCCGACGCGGATGCGCCGGAGATCCTCGCTCCCGTAGGGGAAGGAACCATCGGGGCGGGGTTTGTCGGCGAGCAGATCGGTAGCGGTCATGACCTGGGCCAAGCCCTCGGCATCGTCCGAGAGGTAGCGGGAGCCGGAGGAGACAGCCCGTTCGCTCCATGTGACGCTGTAGGTCATCAGTTGGTGAGCCCGAACCGGCGCCGTACCTCGTCCTGCGGGATCGCCGTCACCGTCCCCGCGTCCTGCTGTGCGCGGTACTCGGCCAGGGCCTCCGCCTCTTCCGCGTCGGCTTGCTCGGCGAGCTGCGCGCGGCGTTCGAGTTCACGCAGCCGGCGGTACTCGTCGAGAGGGACGACCACCGCGGCCTCGTCGCCGAGGCGGATCACCTGATGATCGTCACCTACCGGGAGTTCGGTCATGGCTGCCATGCTAGATGAGGAGTCCGACGCCCGGCGCGGAGCCGGAACGCCGTGCCTTGATCATGCCCGTTGGGGTGGTCGGCAGCGGGGTGCTACGGTCGTTTGCGGGCCATGGGATGTGGCCGCTGAGCTGCATCTTCGCTGGTTTCAAGATCGCGGCCCGAAATCTTCCAAACTGGCCGCTCATGCAGATTGTCAGTACGCTGCCTCCGTTGGAGACCGGTCTGAGCACCCTTCAGGGTCCGCGGCTCAGGGAGGGTGGGTATGGAACCACTCCCGGATACGTCTCGGAGTAGGCAGAATCCCATGACCCCACCCTCCTTCCGGCCGGTCAGCCACCGTCATGCCATTTCAGGCGCAGGGCACATCGAGGGCACATGGGGACGCGATCATGTGCGAGACGTTGAGAGTCACCGAGGGACTCATGCCAGCTCAGCGCGGTCATGCGGGGCATCTTCGCTGGTCGCGATCTTGGGCAGGTCAGAACTCGGTCTTCTAGACGTCTCCGGTTCCGGGTAAAGGCCCGGGGTGGTCTGGCGCGGCGCCGGCGTGGAAGCGCGAGCCTCCTGGTTCCATTCGGGACGTCCGGAGACATGGCGTGAGCGCGGAGAGGTCGGATGTCCACCGAGGAGAACAAGAAGCTGGTTCGCCGCTTCTACCAGGAGATCGACGCGGGCAACCTGGACGCGATGGACGAGCTGGTCGCCGAGGACTACCTGGATCACTCACCGCCGCCATTCCCGGGGTTCGCGTCCGGCCTCGAGGGGCTCAAACAGGAGTTCCAGATGTTCTGGGACGCCACACCCGGCACCCACCACATCGAGGACCAGATCGCCGAGGGCGACAAGGTCGTGACGCGCCTCACGGCACGCGGCGTGCACGAGCGGGATCTCCCGGGAATCCCCGCCACGGGAAAGCCGATGACGGTGACCGCGACGGTGATTCACCGCATCGAGAACGGCAAGCTCGCCGAGAAGTGGTCGGACAAGGACGTCCTCGGCATGCTCCAACAACTCGGCGTCATCCCAACCCCCAACACCCCATCCCAATAGCCCGGTTTCGTCGGGCTTACTCCGTGTCCGGGGCTGGGGCGTGGCGGCGGAGGACGACCGTGGAGCGGCGGGCGCCCAGGTTCCAGGACACCGGCTCCCAGCCCTTCGGCTCCAAGCGCTCGACCACCGAACAGAACTGCGGGATCTCGCGGTCGGGCCTCCAGCGTGCCTTGTGCGTGATGACCACGTATTTGTGCGTGTAGCCGTCGAGGACGTTCGGGGCGTTCTCGAGGTCGCGAAGGCGGACGGTTCTTGTTTGCGCGATGGAGTTGGACAGCAGGAGCACCATAGATCGGGAGTATCCCAAGCCTCGAACGGGGGTGGGAAGGGTGGGCTTTGGTTAGGGGCGGGTGGCTTTTTCGGTTTTGAAGGTGTGGAAACCGCGGCGGTGGTAGTTCGGCAGGGCGTTGGGGTGGTCGAACGAGGAGGTGTGCAGCCAGACTCTGCGCGCCGTGGAGGACAGCTCCCATGCCCGTTGGATTCCCAGCGTCAGCGCGTAGCCGCCGAGGCCTTTGCCGACGAAGTCGGGGAGCAGGCCGAAGCTCTTGATCTCGACCTCGTGGTCGTGGGGGTCGTAGGCGACGATGCCGGCGGGTTCGCCTTCGAAGGTCACCAGTGCGAACGTCCGGCGCGGGTTCTCGGCGAACCAGGCCTGCCATTCGTCGGGGGTGCGGCGGGAGCTTTTCCAGCCGTAGGGCGTGCCGACCCTCGCCAGGATGTCGGGAACCATCGGCGAGGTCCGGTCGAGGGGCTCGAGAGCCAGGCCCGGCACTGGAGTGGCGGCGATCAGCTGGTCACGGGCGGTCATTTCCACATAGGTCACGGTCTCCTGCACGCGTTCAGGTTACGGCCATTGGAGGCGGTAGCGGAGTTCGGTGACTTCGGTGCCGCGGAGGATCCGGTGACGGGTTTCGCCGGTGGGCAGCCAGCCGACGGCTTCGTAGAAGGTGCAGGCTCGCCGGTTGCCATTGAGCACCCAGAGGACGGCGCTTTGCAGGCCGGCGGCTTTGAGGGCGTGGACGGCGCGAGCGTGGAGTGCGCCGCCGATTCCTTGCCGCCAGTGCGTTTCGGCGACGTGCAGGGCCTTCAGTTCTCCGGTGGAGGAGATTTCCGCGAACGCTGCTATCGCCGATCCGGATTCGGCGACGAAGGTAGTGCGGGTCGGGTCGTGGAGGCTTTCGCGCCAGCGGCGCTCGCGTTCGGAAACGTCGTAGGCGGCGAGGAAGGCGTCCGGGAGGAGGCCGCGGTAGGCGGCGCGGTAGGAGGCCAGGTGGAGGCGGGCGATCGTGGGAGCGTCGGCCTCGGTGGCGGTTCGGATCGCATAGGGCATGCGTCCATTAGAGGGCGCCCCCGCGATGGAGGCGCCCTCCGGGCTCAACTGGTGTAGCTGGGCAGCATGCGCTCATGGGCCTCACGGAGTTCGGCCAGCGGGATGGTGAAGAGTTCCTGCTGGTCGCCCTCGGGGCCGCGCCCGGTGACGTTGAGCGAGTCGCCGCCGGCGACGCCGATCTGGGTGACCGGGACGCCCGCCGACTCGCACAGAGCCGCCACGCGGGCTTCGCCGCCGGGACGGATCGCGACCACCGCGCGGGCCACCGACTCGCTGAACAGCGTCACGAACGGGTCGCCGGGCAGGGTGATCCGGGCGCCGAGCCCGCCGCGCAGGCAGGACTCCACCAGGGTCTGTGACAGGCCGCCGTCCGACAGGTCGTGGACGGCCGTCAGCAGGCCCTCGCGGATCGCGGTGACCATGACCGAGGCCAGGGCCGCCTCCGCCTTCAGGTCCACCAGCGGCGGCAGGCCACCCAGGTGGCCGTAGACGACGTGCGCCCATTCGGAGCCGCCGAACTCCTCGCGGGTCTCGCCGAGCAGCGCGATCGTGGCGCCGTCGGAGGTGAGCGCCATGTTCACGCGGCGGCGGACGTCGTCGTGGACGCCGAGGACGCCGATGACCGGGGTCGGGTTGATCGGGGTGGTGCCGGTCTGGTTGTAGAAGCTGACGTTGCCGCCGGTGACGGGGATGCCGAGGTACTGGCAGGCGTCGGCGAGGCCCTCGACCGCGCGGGCGAACTGCCACATGACGCCCGGGTCCTCCGGGGAACCGAAGTTCAGGCAGTTCGTCACGGCGAGGGGGCGGGCGCCGGTGGCGGACACGTTGCGGTACGCCTCGGAGAGGGCGAGCTGCGCGCCCGCGTACGGGTCGAGCCGGGCGTAGCGGCCGTTGCCGTCCAGCGCAAGGGAGATGCCGAGCCCCGACTCGTCGTCGATCCGGACGAGACCGGCGTTCTCCGGCATCGCGAGGACGGTGTTGCCCAGCACGTACCGGTCGTACTGCGAGGTCACCCACGTCTTGCTCGCCAGGTTCGGCGAGCCGGCGAGCCACAGGACGGTGCGGCGCAGCTCGTCGCCGTTGGACGGGCGGGTCAGCCGGCCCGGAGTGTCGGACTGGAGGGAGCCGAGGTCGGCCGGGGGCGCGAAGGGCCGCTCGTAGACGGGGCCCTCGTCGGCGGCGGTGACCGGCGGGATATCGACGATCGTCTCGCCGCGCCAGGTCATCACGAGCCGGCGGGTGTCGGTGACCTGCCCGATCACGGTGGCGGGGATCTCCCAGCGGCGGCAGATCTCCATGAAGCGGTCGACCTTGTCGGGCGACACGACCGCCATCATGCGCTCCTGCGACTCGCTCATGAGGATCTCCTCAGGGCGCAGCGTCGCGTCGCGCAGCGGGACGGCGTCGAGGTCGACGTGCATGCCGCCGGTGCCGGCCGCGGCCAGCTCCGTCGTCGCGCACGAGACGCCGGCGGCGCCGAGGTCCTGGATGCCGACCACGAGGTCCTCGCGGAACAGCTCCAGGCAGCACTCGATGAGCAGCTTCTCCATGAACGGGTCGCCGACCTGGACCGACGGCCGCTTCTGGTGCGACTCCTCGTCGAAGGTCGCCGACGCCAGGACGGACGCGCCGCCGATGCCGTCCGGGCCGGTGAGGGCGCCGAAGAGGATCACCCGGTTGCCGGGGCCGGGGGCCACGGCGCGCTTGATGTCCTCGTGCTTCATCACGCCCACGCACAGAGCGTTGACCAGCGGGTTGCCCTCGTAGCAGGCGTCGAAGACGGTCTCGCCGCCGATGTTGGGCAGGCCGAGGGAGTTGCCGTAGCCGCCCACGCCGGCGACGACGCCGGGCAGGACGCGCTGGGTGTCGGGGGCGTCCGCCGGGCCGAACCGCAGGGAGTCCATGACGGCGATCGGCCGGGCGCCCATCGACATGATGTCGCGGACGATCCCGCCGACGCCCGTCGCGGCGCCCTGGTACGGCTCCACGTAGGACGGGTGGTTGTGCGACTCGACCTTGAAGGTGACCGCCCAGCCCTGGCCGATGTCCACGACCCCGGCGTTCTCCCCCATCCCGACCAGCAGCTTGTCGGTCTTGGGGGCCTTCTCGCCGAACTGCCGCAGATGCACCTTGGAGCTCTTGTAGGAGCAGTGCTCGCTCCACATCACCGAGTAGATCGCCAGCTCGGCGGAGGTGGGACGGCGGCCGAGGATGTGCCGGACGCGCTGGTACTCCTCGTCGTTCATGCCCAGCTCGACGTACGGCTGCGGGCGGTCCGGCGAGGCGGCGGCGACGGCCACGGTGTCGGTGCCGGGGTCGGCTTGGACGGACGACTCGATCGCGAGCCGGGCGCCGCCGCCGACGGCGGGCTGCGGCCCCGTCCCGGACCCGATGGCGTGCTGCGGGCCGGTGTTCGGCCCGCCGACCGCGCGCTGCGGCCCGGTGCCGCGCCCTACGGCGGGCTGCGGGCCGGTGCCCGAGCCGATCGCCGGCTGCGGACCGGTGCCGCGCCCAACGGCGGGCTGCGGGCCCGTGCCGGAACCGATCGCCGGCTGCGGGCCGGTGCCGCGTCCGACGGGCGGCGGCGGGCCGGTGCTGGAGCCGATCGCGGGGAACGGGCCGGTGCCGGACGGAACGACGCGCGGGAGCGGGCCGGTGTTCGGGTTCACGGCAGGCTGCGGGCCCGTCCCGGAACCGATCGCGGGCAGCGGGCCCGCGCCTACAGGCGGGAGCGGGCCGGTGTTCGGGTTGACCGCGGGCTGCGGGCCCGTCCCCGAGCCGATCGCGGGCAGCGGACCCGTACCGACGGGCGGAAGCGGGCCGGTGTTCGGGTTAACGGCAGGCAGCGGGCCGGTGTTCGGGTTCACGGCGGGCTGCGGGCCCGTGCCCGGGCCCGGGCTCGTCCAGGCGCCGGACGGCGGCCCCTGCGGGCCGGTCCCGGAGCCGATGGCGGGCTGCGGGCCCGTTCCGGGGCCGGCGACGCGCTGCGGGCCGCTGCCCGAGTCGGGCGGCGGCGGGAACGCGGCGTACTCCCCCAGGTCGGGGGCGGTGTGCGTGGGGTCGGCGTACGGCGAGGCGGGGGCACCCTCCTCGGCGAGCGCACGCGCGAAGTCCTCGGAGGTGACGCCGGCGTCGGAGGCGGGGCCGACGGCGGGGCCGGGGGCGGCCGGCTCGTCGTTCAGCACCGGCAGCGGCCCCGTGAACGGGCCCTGCGGCGCCGGCGGAGCAGGCGGAGCAGGCAGCGCCGGCGGAGCAGGCGTAGGAGCAGGAGCCGGAGCGGCGGGCTCGGGGCCGGAACCGGCCGGGCGGTTCTCCTCCAGGATCTTCTCGAAGGCCTGGGTGACCGCCGGGTCGACCGGTGCCAGCTCGGGGTCGTCGGCGTCGGACTTCAGCTCGTCCAGCCAGTCCAGCGACGGCTCGTCGTGCGCGGCGTCGCGCCCCGCGCGGCCGGAAGCGTTGGGCCGTTGCTCGCTCATGCGTTGACCAGTCTCTTGACGATCGAGGTGAAGAAGCCGAGCCCGTCGGTGGACGGGCCGGTCAGCGACTCCGCGGCGTGCTCGGGGTGCGGCATGAGCCCGACCACGTTGCCGGCCTCGTTGCAGATCCCGGCGATGTCGTCGAGGGAGCCGTTGGGGTTCAGGTCGAGGTAGCGGGCCACGATCCGGCCGGAGTCGGCCAGTTCGGCCAGCGTCTCGCGGTCGGCGGTGTAGCGGCCGTCCCGGTTCTTGACCGGGATCACCAGCTCCTGCCCCTCGGTGTACTCCGAGGTCCAGGCGGTGCCGGCGTTCTCGACGCGCAGCCGCTGGTCGCGGCAGACGAAGTGCAGCCCGGCGTTGGGCAGCAGCGCGCCCGGGAGCAGGTGCGACTCGCAGAGCACCTGGAAGCCGTTGCAGATGCCGAGGACCGGCAGCCCCGCCTTGGCGGCGGCGACCAGTTCGGACATCAGCGGTGCGAACCTGGCGATCGCGCCCGCCCGCAGGTAGTCCCCGTAGGAGAACCCGCCGGGCAGCACGACGGCGTCGACTCCCTGCAGGTCGCGGTCGGCGTGCCAGAGCGCGACCGGCTCGGCGCCGGCCAGCCGCACGGCACGCGCGGCGTCCTTGTCGTCCAGGGAACCTGGGAAGGTGATGACCCCAACCCGGGCAGCGTCCATCTGTTCTGTTCCTCCGAAATGAGGTGCGGCCGGGACGGTCGGGTCTCATCCGCCGATCACCGCTGCGCGCGTCGCACAATCCCCCCGCGCGCGTACCAATCTACCCGGCGCTGTGCATGAGCCGGCGGTCGAGGCGGCCGACCAGTGCCCCGTCCCGCCAGGTCAGGCGCTTCCGCAGGTGAACGATGGTGCCCCGGTCGGGCGTACGGTCGATGTCCAGATCGTCCACCAGCGCCCGCATGATTTTAATCCCGCGCCCGGATTCGCTCAAAACGCCCGGGTCGCGCGGGACGGGACGGGGCCCGTGGCCGCCGTCCTCGATCTCCAGCAGGCAGGTGCCGTCGTCGACGCGGCCGGCGATGCGGTAGTCACCGGTGGCGCGGGCGTGCTGGACGACGTTGGTGCACGCCTCGGAGGCGGCGACGAGGATGTCGGCGACGCAGTCCTCGGCGACGCCCAGCCCCCGCAGCGCGTCCCCCACCACCCGGCGTACGACCGGGATGCTCGGGGCCTCCCGTGGCAGCGCGAGCGCGAACTCCATATCCACCCCGGACACCTCGTGTCATGCCCCGGGCCTCCCGGCAGGGCCCCCGGACCCGGAGCGTGCTCGACGACTCGACGCAGCTAAGACTTCCCCGCCGGAATCTTCCGTAACCGCTATACTGTCCGGTCTTTCATTTCTCCCGGCAGGCCCTCGGACGGCAGGCCGGTCCCTTCGGCCTGCGTCGCCCCGCCCTGCGGTGCGTCCGCCTGAACCCCCTCCACCTGCGGAGACTCCCCCTGGAGGCCCTGCTGGAGGTCGTCGGACGGGACGTCCTCGGACGGCAGCACCCGGACCTCGAAGTTCTCGATCACCGGGTTGGCGAGCAGCGTCTCGGCGATCCGGTGCACCCGCTCCAGCGCCGCCTCGTCGGCCGGCCCCTCGAGCTCGACCTCGAACCGCTTGCCCTGCCGGACGGCCACGACGCCGTCGAACCCCATCTGCGGCAGCTTCCGGGCGATCGCCTGGCCCTGCGGGTCGAGGATCTCCGGCTTGAGCATGACGTCGACGACGACACGCGCCACGGTCGCCCCCTCACTGATCTGCGCTTTTCCTTACGATCCTGAAGCGTACGGCACCATTGGCCCACGCGACCCACTCGCACCCCCGTCCGCACCCCGCCCGCATCCCCCGGAGCCGTCCGATGAACATCGACGACCTGACCCCCACGGAGCGACGCCTGTGGGAGGCGTTCCCGAGCGGCGAATCCGTGGACCTGTCGGCCGGGGATCCGGTCCGCGACGATCCCGCGTACGCCCCGCACTGGGGGCATGACCGGATGGTCAGGGCGGAGGTCCTGGTCGCGCTGCTGGTGGGGGCGGTGGAGGCGGAGCCGGGCCGGGTCGCCGCCGTCCGGCTCAGCGGCGCCCGGATCACCGGGTCGCTGAACCTCGGGCACGCCGAGGTGCACGTCCCGCTCGCGCTGACGGCCTGCTCGTTCGACGAGGCGCCGCACCTGTACTGGGCGAGCATGAACAGCGTCCACCTGATGGGCTGCCGGCTGCCCGGGCTGGTCGCGTCCGGCACGCGGGTGGACGGCCATCTGTGGCTGGAGGGCAGCTGGATCACCGGCGGGCTCTGGCTGGACGGCGCGAACATCACCGGGATCCTGAACATGTCGGGCGTCCAGCTGTCCAATCCGGGCGGGGACGCGCTGCTCGCCGACCGGCTGACGGTCGAGGCGAACGTCTACTGCGACCAGGGGTTCGCCGCCAACGGGGAGGTGCGGCTGCCCGGCGCCCGCGTCGGCGGCCAGCTGATCTTCCGGAAGGCGCGGCTGCACAACCCGTCCGGCGCGGCGCTGTACGCGAGCCGGCTGGACGTCGCCGCGAACGTGTTCTGCGACGGCGGGTTCGTCGCGGAGGGCGAGGTCCGGCTGCGCGGCGCCCGCGTCGGCGGCTACCTGTCGTTCGTCGGCGCGCAGCTGTCGGCGCCCGACCGCACCGCGCTGAACGCCGACGACCTCACCGTCGAGACCGACGTCTACTGCTCCGACGGCTTCACCGCCCACGGCGCCGTCAGCTTCTCCGGCGCGCACGTCACCGGCCAGCTCAGCCTGCGCGGCGCGCACCTGCGGCACGAGCAGGGGACGGCGCTGAGCCTCCAGCGCGTCCAGGCGGAGGAGGTCCTGCTGCGCCCGGCGGACAAGGTGGCCGGAACCACGGACCTGTCGTACGCGCGGATCAACCTGCTGCGGGACGAGGCGGCGACCTGGCCGGACCGGCTCCAGCTCGACGGCCTGCAGTACGAGACGCTCGAACCGCCGCTCGGCGCGCGCGAGCGCCTGGCCTGGCTGCGCCGCGACAGCGACGGCTACGCACCGCAGCCGTACGAGCGGCTCGCCGCCACCTACCGCTCCCTCGGCCTGGACGCCGACGGGCGCTCCGTCCTGCTCGCCAAGGCCCGCGACCGGCGCCGCACGCAGGGCATCCCGCTGAAGATCGTCGGCTTCATGCAGGACGGCCTGGTCGGTTACGGCTACCGGCCGTTCCGGGCCGCGAGCTGGCTGATCGGGCTGCTCGCCTTCGGGACGATCGTCTTCTCCGTCCACCGGCCGGACGTCCTGGACACCGGGCACAAGCCGCACTTCAACGCCTTCTTCTACACGCTCGACCTGCTGCTGCCGATCGGCAGCCTCGGCCAGGAGGTCGAGTTCGCGCCGAGCGGCGTCTACCAGTGGGTGGCGAACTTCATCGTCGCGGGCGGGCTGGTCCTCGGCCTGACCGTCGCGGCCGGAGCGACGCGGGCGCTCTCCCGCGAGTGAGGCCCGGCGCGGGGCCCCGGGAATGCGGGGTGGCGCGCGTCACAGCGGATCGGCGCGGCGGAGCGGGGTAAGGGATAGGCGGCGGCCCTTGCATCTCCGGGTGTGATGTCTGCCACGATGTCTTTGGTGGCTTTTGTCCCTTACCGGGGGCAAGGCCGCTGACATCGGCCGGATGTGCGGCGATCCCGCGTACCGGCCCCGAACGAGGAGTGCCATCAATGACGATCGACTCCGTCCGCGGCGCGCCCGACGCCTCCGAGCTCGCCGAACCCGAGCTCGTCAGGCTGCTCACCCCCGAGGGGGAGCGCGTCGAGCATCCGGACTACCCGCTGGACCTGAGCACCGAGGAGATCCGCGGCCTGTACCGCGACCTCGTGATCGTCCGCCGGATCGACCGGGAGGCCGTCGCGCTGACCCGGCAGGGCGAGCTCGGCCTCTGGGCGTCGCTGCTCGGCCAGGAGGCCGCGCAGGTCGGCTCGGGACGGGCGCTGTCCGAGCACGACATGGTCTTCCCGACCTACCGCGAGCACGGCGTGGCGTGGTGCCGCGACGTGGACCCGCTGCGGCTGCTCGGCCTGTTCCGCGGCGTCAGCCACGGCGGCTGGGACCCCGCAGAGCACGGCTTCCACCTCTACACCGTCGTGATCGGCAGCCAGACGCTGCACGCGACCGGCTACGCCATGGGCGTCCAGCGCGACGGGGTGCTGGGCACGCCGTCCGCCGGCGCGACGATCGCCTACTTCGGCGACGGCGCGACGTCCCAGGGCGACGTGAACGAGGCGTTCGTGTTCGCGTCGGTGTTCAACGCGCCGGTCGTGTTCTTCTGCCAGAACAACCAGTGGGCCATCTCCGAGCCGCTGGAGAAGCAGTCGCGCATCCCGCTGTACAAGCGCGCGCAGGGCTACGGGTTCCCCGGGTTGCGGGTGGACGGCAACGACGTGTTCGCGTGCCTGGCCGTCACCAGGAGGGCACTGGAGAACGCGCGGACGGGCCAGGGCCCCACGCTGATCGAGGCGTACACGTACCGGATGGGCGCCCACACCACCACCGACGACCCCACGCGCTACCGGCTGAAGGCCGAAGAGGAGGCGTGGAAGCTCAAGGACCCGATCGAGCGGGTCAAGGCGTACCTGATCCGCAACGACCTCGCCGGCACCGCCTTCATCGACGAGGTGGAGGCCGAGGCCAAGCAGGTCGCCAAGGACCTGCGGGAGGGCTGCCTGGCCATGCCGGACCCGGCGCCGCTGTCGATGTTCGAGCACGTCTACGCCGAGGACCATCCGCTGATGACCGAGGAGCAGGAGCGGTTCGCCGCCTACCTCGCGTCGTTCGAGGAAGGGGCGGCGTCGTGACCGCGCAGACCCTGACGCTCGGCAAGGCGCTGAACGCCGGCCTGCGCAAGGCCATGGAGGACGACCCGAAGGTCCTGGTCATGGGCGAGGACGTCGGCAAGCTCGGCGGCGTCTTCCGGATCACCGACGGGCTGCAGAAGGACTTCGGCGAGGAGCGGGTGATCGACACCCCGCTGGCCGAGTCCGGCATCGTCGGCACCGCGATCGGGCTCGCGCTGCGCGGGTACCGTCCGGTGTGCGAGATCCAGTTCGACGGGTTCGTGTTCCCGGCGGCCGACCAGATCATCACCCAGCTCGCCAAGATGGGCATGCGCTCGCTCGGCAAGCTGTCGCTGCCGGTCGTGATCCGCATCCCGTGCGGCGGCGGCATCGGCGCCGTCGAGCACCACTCGGAGTCGCCGGAGGCGTACTTCACCCACACCGCCGGCCTGCGCGTCGTCGCCTGCTCCAACCCGGCCGACGCGTTCTCGATGATCCAGCAGTCGATCTCCTCCCCCGACCCGGTGATCTTCTTCGAGCCGAAGCGCCGGTACTGGGACAAGGCCGAGGTCGACACCGACTCCCCCTCCGCCGGCTGGGCGCCGCTGCACGAGGCGAAGGTCGTCCGTCCGGGCGAGCACGCCACGGTGCTGGCCTACGGGCCGTCGGTGAAGACATGCCTGGAGGCCGCCTCGGCCGCCGCCGAGGAGGGACGCTCGCTGGAGGTCATCGACCTGCGCTCGCTCACCCCCCTCGACATCCGGGCGGTCACCGACTCGGTGAACCGCACCGGACGCTGCGTCGTCGTGCACGAGGCCCCGGTGTTCAGCGGGTTCGGCGCCGAACTGGCCGCCCGCATCACCGAGACGTGCTTCTACCGGCTGGAGGCGCCGGTGCTGCGGGTCGGCGGGTTCTCCACCCCGTACCCGCCGTCCCGCCTCGAGGACCATTACCTGCCCGACCTGGACCGCATCCTGGACGCGGTCGACCGGACCTTCGCGTGGTGACGCCCGTGAGCCCGAAACTGTTCAAGCTGCCGGACGTCGGCGAGGGGCTGACCGAGGCGGAGATCGTCAAGTGGCACGTCCAGCCGGGCGACACCGTCGAGATCAACCAGACGATCGTGGAGATCGAGACGGCGAAGGCGATCGTCGAGCTGCCCTGCCCGTTCGAGGGCGTGGTCGCCGAGCTGCTGGTCACCGAGGGCCAGACCGTGGACGTCGGCGTGCCGATCATCTCGGTGGACACCGGGGCCGAGGGCGGCGTCGCCACCCCCGTCTCCGAGCCCCCGGCGCAGGCGGCGGCGATGCGCGAGGAGGGCGTCCCGTCCGCCGCCGAACCCGGCATGACCGCCCCTGACCAACCGAAACGGCAGCCGGTCCTGGTCGGTTACGGGGTCAAGGAGGGGACGACCAAGCGCCGCCCGCGCAAGGCGTCCAACGGCGCCGCGCCGGTGCCGGCGCCGGCACCGGCACCACAGGCGCCCGCTCGTCCACAGCCTGTGGAAAACGGGCGGCCGCTGGCGAAGCCGCCCGTCCGCAAGATGGCCAAGGACCTCGGCGTCGACCTGACGGCGATCACCGGCTCGGGCCCGGACGGCTCGATCACCCGCGACGACGTCCGCGCCGCGCAGGCCGGCCCGGTCACCCCGGCTCCCCGCGCGACCGGGCGCGAGGAGCGGATCCCGGTCAAGGGCGTCCGCAAGGCGACCGCCGCCGCGATGTCGGGCTCGGCGTTCACCGCGCCGCACGTCACCGAGTTCCTCCAGGTCGACGTGACCCGCACCATGGAGGCGGTGAGCCGGCTCCGCGAACTCCCCGACTTCGCCGGGGTCAAGGTCTCGCCGCTCCTGCTCGTCGCGCGCGCGCTGCTCACCGCCGTCGCGCGCCACCCGATGGTGAACTCCACCTGGGCGGACGGACCGTCCGGCGCGGAGATCGTCGTCAAGCCCTACGTCAACCTCGGCATCGCGGCCGCCACTGACCGCGGCCTGATCGTCCCGAAGGTCAAGGGCGCGCAGGACCTGTCCCTGCCCGGCCTGGCGCGCGCGCTGACCGAACTGACCGACAAGGCCCGGGCGGGCAAGGCGTCGCCCGCGGACCTGTCCGACGGCACCATCACGATCACCAACGTCGGCGTGTTCGGCGTGGACACCGGGACGCCGATCCTCACCCCCGGCGAGGCCGCGATCCTGGCCTTCGGCCAGATCCGCGACATGCCCTGGGTGCACGAGGGCGAGCTGGCGATCCGCAAGGTCACCACGCTCGCGCTGTCCTTCGACCACCGGATCGTCGACGGCGAACTCGGGTCCCGCGTCCTGCGCGACGTCGGCGACATGCTCGAAGACCCCCTGCGCATGCTCGCCTGGGGCTGATCCCGACCCGAAGGCGCGCACCCCGGCCGGGGTGCGCGCCTTCGGCATGTCATCTGGAGGTGGATTGGAGCGCTCCGAATGCTCGCCCCGCTTATAGGACCGAACGTCAACAGGTGACAGAGTAAGTGGGTTCTTATCAGCCTTACCTGGAGCGAGCATGCGGAGAACCGGATCCCTGGTGCGCAGGACGCTGGCCGTGTCGACGGCCGGCGTCCTCGCGGCGACCGTTCAGGCCGGACCGAGCCTGGCGGCGACCCCGGGCCCGGCGCCCGTGGTGTCCCGGGGAGTCACGATCCCGGTCTTCTACAACCCGCCCGCCACGCTGCCACCGTCCAACGGCACCCTCGTCCGGACCGAGCCGCTGCCGCTCGGGCTGAGCCTGCCGGGCCTGGACGGCCGTCCGCTGCCCGGCAAGGCGACGCGGCTGATGTACAAGTCCACCGACTCCAACGGCAAGCCCGTCGCGGTGACCGGCGCCTACATCGAACCGTCCGCCGCCTGGAAGGGCACCGGCCCCCGGCCCCTGGTCGCGCTGGCCTCCGGGACGATGGGCCAGGGCGACCAGTGCGCCCCGTCCTACGCCCTGCAGAACCCGCTGACGCTGACCGGCGACACCATGTCCGTCTCGTACGAGGACCTGGCGGTCTACCGGGTGCTGGCCACCGGCGCGGCCGTCGTCGTCACCGACTACGTCGGCCTCGGCGCCACCGACCGACTCCACACCTACGTCAACCGCCTCGACGAGGGGCACGCCCTGCTGGACGCCGCCCGCGCCGCGCACGCCGTACCGGGAGCGTCCATCACGGCGCGCTCGAAGGTCGGGCTCTACGGCTACAGCCAGGGCGGCGGCGCCAGCGCCGCGGCCGCCGAACTCCAGCCGACCTACGCGCCCGACGTCCACCTGGCCGGCACCTACGCCGGCGCGCCGCCCGCCGACCTGACCGCCGTCATGAAGGGCATCGACGGCAGCGCGCTCGTCGGAGCACTCGGCTGGTCGATCAACGGCTTCGCCCAGTCCGACCCCGCGCTGCGCCGCCTCGTCGACGCCAACATCAACACGGCGGGCAAGGCCGCGCTCAAGGACATGTCCACCATGTGCGTGGGCGACGTGCTCCTCAAGTACGGCTTCACCTCGAGCACCAAGTGGAGCGTCAGCGGCAAGCCCATCGCCGACATCCTCCCGGCCTTCCCCGATGCGCAGGCCGTCCTGGACAAGCAGCGCATCGGCACGCTCAAGCCCGCCGGCCCCGTCCGGCTGACGACCGGCGTCAAGGACGACATCGTCCCCCACGCGCAGGCACGCCAACTCGCCGTCGACTGGTGCCGCAAGGGCGGCAACGTCAGCTACGTCCCCGTCGACCTGCCGAACCTCGGCGACAAGACCCTCCTGAACCACTTCGCGCCGCTCCTCCTCGACCAGGGCGACGCGGTCACCTGGCTGACCGACCGCCTCACCGGCAAGCCGACCACCTCCACCTGCAAGACCCTGCCGTCCCAGCCGTAGGCCCCAACAAACCGAGGGCGCGCGCCGACCGGCGCGCGCCCTCGTCATGCTGCTCAGCAGACCTCAACTCATGTCGTGCCGGCCCGCTTTGACGTCCTGGAGGAACGCGTCCCATTGCCGCGCGCCGACGGTCAACCTGGCCCCCGCCGGGAGCTTGCTGTCACGGACGGCGACGGCGTCCTCCAACGCGGCGACCTCGACGCACTGACCGTTGCCACTGCTCCGACTGCTCTTGCGCCACTCGCCACGCGACGAGTCGTTCGAGGTGATCTCCATATCCCCTCCACCGGCTAATGAGATGACGGCCGCCGGGGGCCTGGACGAGGCGTTCATGCCGGCGGCGACCGTTCCGGGGCAGGTCCGAACGCTCCTGGGGTTCCGGCTCACCGAGTGGGGCCTTCCCAGCGGCGCGCCGGACGTGTTCCTGATCGCGGACGAACTGGTCACGAACGCGATGCGCAGCACGCCCAGCGCCGAGATCCGGGTGCACTTCACCCGGGAGCGCGGCGGCGTGCTGCTGAGGGTGTGGGACGCCTCGGACGCGATGCCGGTTGTCAAGCCGGTCGTCGAACTGACGCTGGACGACGTCAGGCCGGACGCTCAGGCACTGGATCCGGGGCACGACGACGGGACGGGCGGCTGGGGCCTCCCGATCGTCCGGGCCTTGTCGGCGCGCTGCGGAGTCGACCGGACAGAGCCGTCCGGCAAATGGGTCTGGTCGTTCGTCGCATGCTGACCGGCCCGCGGTGGCGAGTGCGGCCGAGCACAGCGGAAAGGCATCTCGACCTGCTCGCCGCCGCACTGTCACCGCGTGGGTGGCGCACCGTCCGGCTCTATCGGGCGCAGGAGTTTCCCGTCCGCCTACCGATGCTGTGGGTCTGCGCGGTCGGGCCCCGTGATCACGTCGGAATCGTGGTTGACGGTGCGGGGGTGGGTGGCGAGGGTTTGGAAGGCGGCTTTGGGGGCCCAGGGGACGTCGGGGCGGGGGCGTTCGGTGCCGGGGGCGAGGATTTTCACGATGCCGTAGCCGGCCTTGTCGAAGTCGCGCGACGGGTCGGACGACGTGGGGAGGTCTCGGCGGGCGAAGGTGTTGACGAAGGCGGCGTCGACGCCGGCCTTGTCGTAGACGTCGAGGAGTTCGCGGATGTAGGTCGCCTGTTCCTGCTCGTCGCGGACGAGGGGCTCGGTCATGCGGACGGGTCGGGCGCGGTCGTCGTACTCGATGACGGATTCGCCGTGGCCGCCGAGGTCGGCGGAGCCGCGGTGCGTGGTGCAGCCGAACTCGGTGACGGCGAACGGCTTGCCCTGCGCGGTCCGCCCGGCGAGGCGCTCGGCGAAGTCGGGCGCGGTGTTCGCGTCGCGGTATCCGGCGTCGGTGGCGATCAGGTCGAACGGCGTCCAGTCGACGCCCTCGAAGGGCAGGGACGCGTAGCCGACGGGGCCGGCGAAGCGTTCGCGGACGGCGGTGACGGCCCGGCCGAGGAAGGCGTTGATGCGGGTGTGGAGTTCGGGGAGCAGCGCGCGGAAGCGGGCGGGGTCTGCCATCAGGGCCGTCCGTGCCTGGAGGTCGTCGCCCGGTAGGAAACCGTGCGTGAACAGGGTGATCTCGGAGCCGGTGAGGAAGACGACGGACGCGCCGGAACGGCGGATGCGCTCGGCGCGTTCGGCGCCGTCGAGGAGGAACGCCATCAGCTCGTCCTGGGTGAGGCCGTTGGTGAACGGCGAGTACCAGACCTCCAGGCCCGCGTCGGCGGCGTGGCGGGCGGCGGTCTCGAGGCGGTCCTGGATCCCGCCGGTGACGCGGACGGCGTCGCAGTGCAGTTCGTCGTGGATGACGCGCATCTCGCGGCGCACGAGGTCGGGGTCGAAGGGTTCGTGGGTGGTGGTTCCGGCGGACGTGAAGCCGGTGTCGTAGGTGATGCCGAGAGCGCGCATGGTCCTCCGATCGCAATTAGGGTACGTAAAGTACCCTATGGGTTGGAGGGTTTCGCGCTCTGGGGTGGGTAGATAGATGACTCGGCGTACTGTGCGTACCCTGGGTGTGTGGACGGGACGGGCAGGCGGCGGGGGGCGGCCCTGGAGGACGCGATCCTGCGGGCGGCGGCGGACGAGATGCGCGAGGCCGGTTACGCGGGGATGACCATGGACAAGGTCGCCCGGCGCGCCGGCACGAACAAGAACGCGATCTACCGCCGGTGGCCGAACCGGGCGGCGCTGGGCGTCGCCGCGTACCGGCAACTCGCGCGCGCGCAGATGACCGTGCCGGACACCGGGACGCTGCGCGCTGACGCGTTGGAGTTGCTCGCCAAGGCGAACGCGACGTGGTCGTCGCCGCAGGGGGCCGTCCTGCGGGACCTGCTCGCCGCCGCCGGTGACGACCCGCAGCTGCTCGGCCTGCTGCGCGAGCAGGCCGGCGACACCACCATGGACAACGCGTGGTTGACACTGCTCGGGCGCGCGGTGGCGCGGGGTGAGGCGCCGCCGGAGGCGGTGCATCCCCGCGTGGCGTCACTGCCGATGACGATGCTGCGCGGCGAGTACGCGGTGCGCGGGCTGCCCTCCGTCCCCGGCGCGGTGCTGACCGAGATCGTGGACGAGGTGTTCCTGCCCCTCGTCAGAGGGCGCGGGGCTACTGGACCGGGACGTTGAGGACCTTGCCGAACGGGCCGCCGTCGAAGACGACCGACGTGATGTTGCCGGGCGGGGCCGGGACGTAGACGAAGCCGCGCTGCGGCTGGTTCGCGGCGGTGAGGAAGGTGGCGCGGCCCGGGTCGACGTAGGCGGCGGGCTTGCCGGGGTCGCCGGGGCCGACGCGGACGGCCCGGTAGACGTCCTTGCCGCCCTGTGCGAGGACGGAGAACGAGGTGAACGCGCCGCCCGGGTAGTCCTTGTGCGCGTAGTTCGCGTTGGGCGGGGTGGTTCCGGGGCCTTCGTCGGTGATGGTGAAGACGCAGACGAGGTAGGCGCCGTCGCGGTAGAACGGCTTGACGTCGAGGCGGCGCTTGTCGGCGCCGAAGCGGCCGTAGCGGCTGGCGACGGTGTTGCCGTCCTGGGCGTGGAAGGCGGCGGGCGCCACGGTGCCGCCGCGCCCGTTGGCGGCGGCGGTGGAGGAGCCGGTGGTGCCGTCGGCCTGCTGCCGGACGACGTAGGAGATCTCGACGCGGCGGTTGCGGGCGCGGGCCTGCGCGTCGTCCTTGCCGCCCTCCTTGGCGATCAGTTCGGATTCGCCCTTGCCGTGCGCGGAGTACTTGAACGCGTTGCCGAGCCGCTTCTTCATCTCGTTCATGACGGCTTCGGCGCGCTGGCGGGACAGCTTGAGGTTGTAGGAGTCGCTGCCCTTGCTGTCGGTGTGGCCGTCGAAGGTCAGCGGGCGCTTGTCCGGGTCGGCCTTGGCCTTGATCTCCTGCGCCGCCTCGTCGAGGACGGACTTGGCGCGGCCGGAGAGCTTGGCGGAGTTGAACGCGAACAGCACGTCGGTGCGCAGGTTCATCGTCACGTCGGTGCCGCTGGACGTGACGTCCTTGATCTCGCCCTCGGTGATGTCGTACAGCTCGACCGGGTTCCCGCCGGACGTCCCGGAGCCGGCGGCGGGGGCGTCGCCGGTGCCCGTCACGGGGATGCCGGTGTACTCGCCGGCCGTCCCGGGCGTGATCGCGGTGAGCTTCTGGACGGTCTGCGGGACGGCCGGGTACTCGGCCTCCATCTGCCGGGTGGCGCCGGGCGCGAACTGCTCGCCGCTGGTGGTGGCGGTCGGCTTGTACAGCTTCCCGCCCACGGGGTCGACCAGGGCGATCTCGAGCGGCACCGACTTCGGGGCCTGGTCGAGCGAGGTCACGCTGTACTTGAGGACGGACTTGGCGCCCTGCCGCTCGACGCCGGTGATCTGCAGCCGGGCGTGCAGGCCGTCCGCGCCGCCGAACCAGCCCTCCCTGGTGAACCCGGCCGCCGCGGCGGTCGCCGTGGGCGTGGTGGAGCCGCCGGCCTTGGCCGTCGGCGGGTCGCTCTTGCCCGCCTTGCCGGAGTCGGAGCAGCCTGCGGCGACCAGCACCCCGGCGAGGGACACGGCCAAGGGGAGGCGCATAGAGACGCGGTGTCGGATGTCCGGCATCGGCTTCTCCGGTTCGGTGGGGGGAGGCGGGGGGGACGCGCCCAGAGTAGTGACCGGGGCGCGGGAACGGCAGCGGCCCCCGCCACACCGAGGGTGGCGGGGGCCGCTGATTCCGGTCCGTCAGTGGACGGGACGGATCAGAACGCCTCTTCGGGCAGCTCCATCACGTCCAGGGTGGTGGCCTCGGTGACGGCGCGGTCGGACGCGAGGCGGGGCAGCACGGTCTGGCAGAAGAACTGCGCGGCGGCGACCTTGCCGGTGTAGAAGGCCTGGTCGGAGTCCGAGACGTCGCCGCCGAGGGCGGTGAGGGCGACCTCGGCCTGCCGGCACAGCAGCCACGCGACGATCAGGTCGCCGAGGGCGAGCAGCAGCCGGGAGGTGTTGAGCCCGACCCGGTACAGCTCCTTCGGGTTCTCCATCGAGCCGAGCGCCCACCCGATCATCGGGTTCAGGATGCCCTGCACGTCGTCGAGGGCCCGGCCGAGCAGCGCCCGCTCGTTCTTGAGCCGGCCGTTGCCGGCCTCGGACTCGGCGAACGCCTTGATCTCGCCGGCGAGCACCTTCAGCGCCTCGCCGTTGTCCCGCAGGATCTTGCGGAAGAACAGGTCCTGGCCCTGGATCGCGGTGGTGCCCTCGTACAGGGTGTCGATCTTGGAGTCGCGGATGTACTGCTCGACCGGGTACTCCTGCAGGAAGCCGGAGCCGCCGAAGGTCTGCAGCGACTCCGCGCCGAGCAGCGCGTACGCCCGCTCGGAGCCGAAGCCCTTGACGATCGGCAGCAGCAGGTCGTTGACCTTCTCGGCCTGCTCGTCCTTGCGGCCCTCGTGCTCGGCGACCTGCACGGCGTCCTGGTAGGACGCGGTGAGCAGCACCAGCGCCCGCATGCCCTCGGCGTAGGCCTTCTGGGTCATCAGGCTGCGGCGGACGTCCGGGTGGTGGGTGATCGTGACGCGCGGGGCGGCCTTGTCGGTCATCTGCGTCATGTCGGCGCCCTGGACGCGCTCCTTGGCGTACTCCAGCGCGTTCAGGTAGCCGGTGGACAGGGTGGCGATCGCCTTGGTGCCGACCATCATCCGGGCGTACTCGATGACGAGGAACATCTGCTTGATGCCCTGGTGCACGTCGCCGACGAGGTAGCCGACCGCGGGCTGCTTCTCGCCCAGGGTGAGCTCGCAGGTCGTGGAGACCTTGAGGCCCATCTTCTTCTCGACGTTGGTGACGTAGGCGCCGTTGCGCTCGCCCAGCTCACCGGTCTCGACGTCCACCAGGTACTTGGGGACGAGGAACATCGACAGGCCCTTGGTGCCGGGGCCGGCGCCCTCGGGGCGGGCCAGCACCAGGTGGAAGATGTTCTCGGACATGTCGTGCTCGGCCGAGGTGATGAAGCGCTTGACGCCCTCGATGTGCCAGGTGCCGTCGGCCTGCTGGACGGCCTTGGTGCGGCCCGCGCCGACGTCGGAGCCGGCGTCCGGCTCGGTCAGCACCATCGTGGCGCCCCACTGCCGCTCGAGGGCGAGCTCGGCGAACTTCTTCTGCTCCTCGGTGCCGATGTGCCAGAGGATCTGGGCGAAGCCGGGGCCCGAGGCGAACATGTAGACCGCCGGGTTGGCGCCCAGCACCTGCTCGGCGACGGCCCAGGTCAGCGAGCGGGGGGCGCCGCTGCCGCCGAACTCGGGGGCGAGGTCCAGGCGGTACCACTCGGCGTCCATCCACGCCTTGAACGACTTCTTGAAGCTCTCCGGCATGGCGACGTCGCCGGTGGCGGGGTCGAACTTCGGCGGGTTGCGGTCCGCGTCCTCGAAGGAGTCGGCCAGCGGGCCCTCGGCGAGCCGGTTCACCTCGTCGAGGATGCTGCGCACCGTGTCCTCGTCCAGGTCCGCGTACGGTCCGCTGCCGAGCAGGTCCTGGCGCTTGAACACCTCGAAGAGGTTGAACTCCAGGTCCCGGAGGTTGCTCTTGTAGTGCCCCATTCGAGACTCCGTCCGGTCCGGCGGCGCCAGGACGGCCCCGCACACGTCTACTGGTCAGTAACTCGACATCATGCTACCCGCTGGTAACCAGTGGCAACCACCCAAAACCGGACGCTTCACGGGACGCAGGCCACATCCGCGCCCCGGACGGTCGCTAAACGTGATGCGAATCACACGCCGGTTACCGAGACGTAGAGAAATCCGGACAAACAGCCATCTTTCGGACTTCTAGCCCTATACACGGCCACTAACTCCCAGTTGGGTGTTTCCGAATCACGGCGTCCGTGCGTCCGGGACCTTACGAACACATCGGTTGGCGCACGATTCCCGGACATCCCTTGACGAGAATCCGGCCGACCGATAAAGAGCCCCGCCAATGGGGCGTGTGTGGCCGAATCTGGCAAAGGTGAACCATTTGCTGGTCTGCTCACTCTTACTTGAGGTGGCACGGGGTCGCAAGGGTCGGCAAGCTCCCGTCGCCACGGGAGAGAGAGGACCTGTTTTGTCGTCTGTCACGGGGTGGCTGAGTGACGCCTGGAGTTCGGTCGCGGGGGCGACGGCCGGGGGCGACTGGCGGAAGTTCGTTCCGCTGGGCTTCGCCGGCTTGCTCGTCTGGGGGCTCTGGCTCTACCGGGTGATCCTGTCCCGCATGGACAAGCCGGTGGTCAACAACTTCCGGACGACCGTCTCGGTCGTGGTCCCCTCCTACCGCGAGGACCCCGAGATCCTCGTCCGCTGCCTGGAGAGCTGGCTCGCCCAGAACCCCAGCGAGATCATCATCGTGATCGACGTCGCCGACACCGAGGGGCACCGGCGGCTCGCGCAGGTCACCGACCCGCGGCTGCACGTGCTCGTCTACGAGCACTCCGGCAAGCGCTCCGCGCTCGGCGTCGGCATCCGCGCCGCCCGCGGCGAGGTCATCGTGTTCGCCGACTCCGACACCTGGTGGCAGCCCGGCCTGCTGGACGCCGTGCAGATGCCCTTCGAGGACCCGCAGGTCGGCGGCGTCGGCACCCAGCAGAACGTCTACCAGCGCACCACCAGCGTCTGGCGCCGCGTCGCCGACTGGCTGGTCAACCTGCGCTACTACGACTACGTCCCGGCGATGGGCTCCAAGGGCGGCGTCGCCTGCCTGTCCGGCCGCACCGCGGCCTACCGCCGCTCGGTGATCCTGCCGGTGGTGGAGAACCTGGAGAACGAGTTCTTCCTCGGCCGCCGCTGCATCGCCGGCGACGACGGCCGGCTCACCTGGCTCACCCTGTCGCAGGGCTACAAGACCGTGCACCAGTCGTCGGCGCGCGCGATCTCGATGTTCCCCGACTCGTTCCGGGCCTTCTTCAAGCAGCGCATCCGGTGGAGCCGCAACTCCTACCGCTGCTACCTCACCGCCCTGTGGAAGGGCTGGCTCTGGAAGACGCCGTTCGTCACCAAGGTCACCGTGCTGCAGATCCTGCTGACCCCGGTCACGATGGCGGTCACCCTCGGCTACCTGATCTTCAGCCGGATCGCCGACAACTTCAACCCGATCGGCATCACGCTGGCGCTCGGCTGGGTCCTGCTCGGCCGCGGCGTCCGCGGCTGGTCGCACCTCAAGCGGCACCCCGGAGAGATCCTGCTGCTGCCCCTGACCGTCTTCGTCGTCATCGGCATCTCGCTGCCGATCAAGCTGTACGCGTTCATCACGATGAACAAGCAGGGCTGGCTGACCCGCACCTCCGACCAGGTCGGCGGCGCCGGGCAGAGCGCGAGCTCGCTCCAGGGAGTGGGCTGAGGTGCCGCACCCCAACCTCCGCCCGCGCCTTCCCGGCGCCTCGGGGCGGGGCCTCGTCACGGCCGTGGCCGCGCTCGGCCTCGGGCTCGTGCCGCTGGGGCTGCTGCCCGGGACGCCGGCGGCGCGCGCGCACGCCGACCCCGTCGCCGACGCCAACAGGCAGGCCGCGCTGGTCGACCGGGAGGACCAGCGGATCATGCAGACGCGGTCCGTGCTCGCGGCGACCCTGATGATCGGCGGGCAGGCGACCGCGCAGTGGAAGCGCCCGCAGATCTTCGGCTCCGCGCAGGGCAAGACGCTGGTCCTGCCGGCGACGACCACGGGACGCGCCTACACGGTGGCCGACCTGGCCAAGTTCGGCGGGCAGTACTTCAAGCGCCAGGGCGACGGCTCCTACCTGCTCGGCATCCACGTGTTCGTGGCCGACGGCGCCAAGCTCCTGCTGTCGGGCGGATCCAGCCCGCTGGTCCTCCGGATGGGCAGCCTGCCGGGGGCGTTCAGCTCCATCGTCAGCTTCGGCGGCACCATCCAGATCAAGGGCACCCAGCGCGCCCCGGTGCAGATCACCAGCTGGAACCCGCGCCTCAACGCCCCGGACCGGCAGGTCGCGGACGGCCGCGCCTACATCCGCGCCGTCGGCGGCGAGTTCAAGATGGACTACGCCAAGGTCAGCGACCTCGGCTTCTGGAGCGGCCGGACGGGCGGCATCGCGCTGACCGGCACCGACCGGCCGTCCAGCGCCACCAAGCACCTGAACAAGGACCAGCGGCACGCGGCGAAGAAGAAGCGCCAACAGCAGCAGCAGAACGGCGGCAACACCGGCGGCGGCCCCGGCGACATCGAGACCGAGGCTCCCGGCGGCACCGCGACGCACGTCCCGGCCGCCGACCTGGTCACCGGCTCGATCAGCAACTCCACGATCGCCGGCGACGCGTTCGGGCTGTTCGTGTCCGGCTCCAACCAGACCCAGATCACCGGCAACGCGATCCAGAACAGCCTGGTGAACGGGCTGGTCATGCACCGGTTCGCCAAGAACGCCACGATCTCCAACACGACGGTGCGCGGCAGCAGGGGCGACGGGTTCGTGCTGTCGCGGGCCACCGAGAAGATCCGCGTCTCCAACTGCACGGCCGAGAAGAACGGCCACGACGGCTTCACCCTGAACGGCAAGGCGCTCGCGGAGGGCCCGTCCGCGTCCGGCGAGTCGCTGGAGAGCTTCGGCGACAGCTCGATCAACAACAGCCTGGCCAAGGACAACGGCCACTACGGCATCGAGCTGCTCGGCGGCGACAAGCTGTCGGTGCAGAACAGCAAGGTCATCGGCGGCGACATGGGCATCGTCGTCCGGGACGCCGCGACCAACGTGCAGATCTCCGGGAACCAGCTGACCGGGCAGGTCCGGCAGGGCATCTCGCTGCGCGACGGGGTGAAGGGCGCGAACCTCGCCGGCAACACCGTGGACGGCGCCCGCACCGGCATCTACCTGCGCGGCTCGTCCGCCACCCTGCTCGGCAACACGGTCAAGGGCGCGACCGCGCACGGCATCTCGCTGCTCGGGCCGGCGGGCGGCTCGGAGATCCGCGACAACACCCTCAGCGGGTCCGGCACCAGCGCGGTCAGCACCTCCCGCTCGCACGGGAAGGTGACCAAGGAGGACAACAACGACGACGGCTGGCACGACACCGCGTCGCTGTGGATGAAGGTCCAGCGGTACCTGACGCCGCTGAACGTCATCTGGACGTGCGTGTTCGCCGTGGTCATCTTCTCGATGATCCGGGCGCGCAACGACCGGCAGCGCATCGGCCGGCTCGGGCTGCACCCCTTCGCCCTGCAGCAGCCGCTGGAGAAGCGGCAGGTGTGGAGCCTGCCGCGCCGCTCGGCGCAGCCGCAGCCGCGCCCGATGCCGGCCCGGCCCGGTCCGATGCCGGGTCCGATGCCGGGCGCGCCGGCGATGGCGGGCGCCGGGGCCGGCGGCCTCGGCGGCAACCCGCTCGCCTG